>CALWGS010000052.1 GCA_944380155.1 uncultured Lachnospiraceae bacterium | reverse complement strand
GGGCATATTTTAAGTATCGGCAGAGTGGAGGATATTCTGGAGCTTAACCGCAGGCTTGAGCCTTATAAGGTCAAGGGGAACTTTCTTCCGTTTGAGGATCTGATGGATTTGTTTGATGAATATTCTGTTTTGGTGGGAGGAGGACATCCCTTCCGGGAGGGGGGCCATATTCCTGAACTGCCGCCGAAACAGCTGCAGCGTCTGCATTTTCTGGATCTGAACGGGAAGGATGTCGCCGAAGACAGAGAAAGAACCGAGCGAATGACGGTTGAGCTTGGGAAGAAGCTGGAGATCCCGGTGATTGCGGGCAGTGATACGCATCAGGCAGTGCAGTATGGCTGTATCTGCACGGAGTTTGAAGAAGAGAGTTCGACACTTGCCGGTTTGTATCAGAAGATGAGGCAGGGGAGCTTTGAAATTCGTATTTCGGATCATGCGGGATTCCAGGTGAAAACAGCAGGATTGCTAAAACGTGCTCTCAAGGAAATTCATGCTTTGGGGGGAGATTATGTGGGGGTACTGACCGGAACAAAGCAGGAAGCGCTTGCAGGATAGTCCTCCTGATTCCTTAGATTTTATGAACCATTCCGCTTTCCGGTTAAATCCTCTTTACTTTTCCTCTCAATTTGCTATAATGAAGGAAGCATACTGAGAGGAGAACGGAGAGGAAAGAGTGATGTTATATCCGGAATTTTTGGAACGGGACTGCACAATCGGAGTGACGGCCTGTTCGGACGGCAATCAGGATCCGCTTGATTTCGTCCGTGTAGACAGCGCGAAGCTTCATCTTGAGTCAAGAGGGTACCGTGTAGTCGAGACTCCGAATGTAAGAACCAGCAGGAAGGGACGCAGCTCACCGGCACGGGAGAGGGCGGAGCAGCTGAATTCCCTCCTGCTTCGGGAGGATGTGCGGCTGATCGTGATGGCAAAGGGAGGGGATTATCTGCCCGAGATGCTGCCGTATCTGGATTTCGAAATGATGAGGCGGCATCCGAAATGGATTCAGGGGTATTCGGATCCGACCGGCCTGCTGTTTTCCGTGACGACGAATTGTGACATTGCTACGGTGTACGCAAGTAATTTCGGCGATTTCGGAATGGCCGAATGGCATAAGTCCATCGAGGATAACCTCAGGCTCTTAGAGGGGAAGGCCGTAACGCAGACGAGTTTTGAGCAGTATCAGGACGGCTTTGCGGTCAGGGAGACAGGCCTTGAGGGATATGCGGTAAGCGAGTCGGTCAGGTGGAGGAATCTGAACCGGGAGGAGAGGGTCTGTATTGAGGGGAGGCTTCTTGGAGGCTGTCTGGATGTGCTGGTGAATCTGGTCGGGACCCGCTATGATAAGACGGCTGAGTTTGTGCGCCGTTACAGAGACGATAAGATTTTGTGGTATCTGGAAAGCTTTAACTTAAACAGTGAGCAGTTGTATCTGGGACTGTGGCAGCTTAAGGAAGCCGGGTGGTTTGAGACTGCGGCGGGCTTCGTATTCGGCCGGCCCTGCATGTACCGCTCGGATCTGGATATCCCCTATGAAGAGGCAGTCCGGGAGGCGCTTTCGGATCTTGGAGTACCGGTAATTCTGGATGCCGATATCGGGCATAAGCCGCCAAGGATGACGGTAATTAACGGCGCCATCGGCCGGTTTGTCTGCGACGGGGGAAGGGGAAGCCTGACCATGCGGTTTTCTCCCGGAGCCATCAGGGGAGGGAATACGGATTCCATCGGTCTGTCGGATCAGGTGGCGGAGATTATGGCGAGAGAAATCACCGAGGAGGCCAGAAGGAAAGAACGGATGGAAGAAGGGGAGATCCGAAAAGAGGGGACACCGGAAGAGGGGAAAGAGCCGGCTCAGACTCCTCCGGAGAAGAAGGAACCCGGCAGGAAGGACGCAGGTTCCGGAAGAGTCAGGCAGTATGCATATTTGTTCTGGTTTCCGGTTTTATTTCTGTATCTCGAGGCCGTATTTCATCTGTTTAATTTCAGAAGCGCGGATCAGATCGCATTTCCCCTGCTGTTTGCTGTCCCGTTCGGTCTGCTGGCCCAGGCAGTCACGGGTCTGTTCAAGGGACGCGCAAGAAGAGCGGTGCTGTGGATCGTATCCTGCGTGGCAGTGCTGATCTTTGCGGTGCAGCATGTGTATTATGATATATTCCGAACCTTCCTGGTGCTGTATTCCGTCGGGGCGGTCGGAACTGATGTGCTTGAATATTGGTGGCAGATTGTCGATTCCATTCTTGCGCAGCTGCCGCAGCTGCTGGCATTGGCGGGACTGCCGCTGACGGCTCTCGGACTGTTGTGCCGCTTTGGGTTCTTCGGACGGGTACGGGCAGAGAAGGCGAAGCGGGGCAGACGGTGGAAGTGGCAGGAAATTACGGTCGGCGCGGCTGCGGTGGTGCTGTATCTTGCCGTGCTGCTTATGCTGCCGCTCGGAGGAACCATCCTGTACTCTCCCTATGATTTGTATTATGAGAACTGGATGCAGGATATGGGAACCGAGAAACTGGGACTATTAACCGCTTCGGCGGTGGATTTAAAGCTTACGCTGCTCGGCGGGGAGGAGATATCCTTCGCGGAGCTGACAGGTCAGGCGGCGGTGACAACGCCGACACCGACTCAGGTGCCCACGGAACCGGAATCCGATGAGGAGGTAACGGGACAGGGAGGGGATCTGGCGGAGGTTACGCCTGCCGTTACACTCACTCCGACACCGACGCCGGTGGATCGTTCCCCAAATATCCTGGAGATTGATTTCGCGGCTCTGGCACAGGCGGAAACAGATGATAATATCCGCGCCCTGCACGAGTATTTTGCTTCCGTAACGCCGACGACGAAAAATGAATACACCGGAATGTTCGAGGGCTATAATTTGATTCTGCTGACTGCGGAGGGATTTTCGCCCTGGGCGGTGGATGAAACGGTGACGCCGACCCTGTACCGGCTCACCCATGAGGGATTTGTGTTCCATAACTTCTATACCGCGCTGTGGTGGACCAGTACGAGCGACGGGGAATATGTGGCCTGTACGGGATTGATTCCGTCGGGAAGCAACAGCATGAAGAAGTCGGCCCAGAATCTGCTCCCGTTCTGCCTTGGCCGGCAGTTTGGGCGTCTGGGATACGCATCGAAGGCATATCATAATCATACTTATACATATTATGGGAGGGATCTGACGCATCCGAATATGGGCTATGATTACAAGGGAGTCGGCAACGGGCTTGAGGTCGAGCAGACATGGCCGGAGTCGGATCTGGAGATGATTGAGGTAACGGCTCCGGAATATATCGGGGATGAGCCGTTCCATGTCTATTATATGACAGTCAGCGGGCATATGCAGTACACGTTCCTTGGGAACACGATGTCTGCGAAGAATCGTGATGTGGTGGATGATCTCCCGTATTCCGAGGAGGCGAAGGCGTATCTTGCCTGCAATGTCGAGCTGGATCGCGCGCTTGAGAGGCTGATTGGGCTGCTTGAAGAGGCCGGGATCGCGGATCGGACGGTCATTGCGCTCAGTTCGGATCATTATCCTTACGGACTTGAGAAGGATCAGATTGATGAGCTGGCAGGGCATGAGGTGGATGAGGACTTCGAGATTTATAAGAATCATTTCATCCTGTGGTCCGCGGGAATGGATGAGACCATTGTGATTGATGAACCGTGCTCGAGTCTTGATATTCTTCCGACCCTCTCGAACCTGTTCGGCCTTCCGTATGATTCCAGGCTTCTGATGGGACGGGATATCCTCTCGGATTCCGAGCCGCTTGTGATTCTGTCGAATCGCAGCTTCATTACGGAGCAGGTGATGTATAACTCAAGAACGGGCGAGGTTACGCTGCTGACCGAAGAGGAGCTTCCGGAAGGCTATGTGGAATCCATCAATGCGCAGATTAATGCGAAGTTCACGGCCTCGGCCGGGATTCTTCAGTATGACTATTATCGCACGCTGGAAGAGTTCCTGTATCCGGGTGATGGGGAGGAACCGGAGGCAGAGTAGCTGCCGGTCTGTTTTCAAAATATCGCTTGCAATTTCGGAATAAACGTGGTAACATAGGGAAATACCAGACAACGGGAATGTTGTACAACAAGGGTGTTGTGAAAGGGTTCACAATATCCTTGTCTTTTTTCATAGGAGATCGGCTGGGAAGGAGACTTTTATCAGAGGAGTTCGCTTTTCGACAGGAATGGCATGTCACCGACTGAGAGCGTGCCTTGGGCGATCGTCTGATAACGGAACACTCCGGAGCCCGACGTCCGAAGCCCATCTGCCGCGGCAGGGGTAGTAGGCCGGCGCGTGTGCACGCGTTATGTGCGGGAAGGAGATGATAGCTTTCATGGCTTTCAATGCGGGTGGCACCGCGGGAATCAGTATGGATCCCGTCCCGGAACCAGAATTCGTCCGATATGGACGGAATCCGGTTCCGGGATTTTTTATTCGTGGCAGCAGGCCTGCGTGTCGGGGGGTCTGCTGCGGCACAGAGGCGTCGGCGGTATGTTCCTGTGTCAGGAAATCCTTCGGAACTGGAGAGAGTGTATTGTAAGAAGGAGGAGACAGAATGGATTATGTAACAGGAATCAGAGAAGTGCAGGACAAAGAATTGGAAGAACTTGCCGCGGGCGGCCTGTTCGGGCAGGAGGTCTGTGTGAAGGGGGCCGTACGCGCGGTCCGCGATAGGGGAGAAATCACATGTGTCATCTTAAGAAAGTGCAGGGGAACGCTGCAGTGCCTGATCAGAAAGGATCAGACCGGAATCCGGCTGCACGAGGGGATGACTGTTAAGGTATCCGGTATCCTGAATCCGGAATCCAGAGCCCCGGGCGGATTCGAGCTTGAAGTCAGGGAAGCCGAGATCCTGTCTTCTCCCGCGCCCGGGACTTCCATGCCGCTGCCGGTCGGCAAGTGGAAGATGAATACTTCACTTGAGACGAAACTTTCCCTTCGGCCGATTTCTCTTCGCAATCTGAGAGAACGTGCGGTGTTCAAGATTCAGGAGGGGATTGTCAGAGGATTCCGGGACTTTCTGTATCGGGAGCATTTTACTGAGATCAGGACTCCGAAGATTGTGGCAGGCAACGCGGAGGGCGGGGCGAATGTGTTCCGGCTGGAATATTTCGGGAAGAAGGCGTTCCTGGCACAGAGCCCTCAGTTCTATAAGCAGATGATGGTTGCAGTCTATGACCGGGTGTTCGAGACGGGGCCGGTGTTCCGGGCAGAGAAGCACAATACGGTCAGGCATCTGAATGAGTACACAAGTCTGGATTTTGAGATGGGGTATATCGAGAGCTTCCGGGATATCATGGATATGGAGGCGGCTATGCTTCAGTCCGTCCTTGCGTTCTTGCAGCAGGAATACGAAAAGGAGCTTAGCATATTATCCGTTCAGCTCCCCGATGCGTCCCGGATCCCGTCCGTCCGGTTCGATGAGGCGAAGCGGCTGGTTTCGGAGAAGTATAACCGCAAAATCCGCAGTCCCTATGACCTGGAGCCGGAGGAGGAGATGCTGATCGGACGGTATTTCAAGGAAGAATATGGGAGTGATTTTGTCTTCGTGACGCATTATCCGTCCAGGAAGCGGCCGTTTTACGCCATGGATGATCCGGAGGATAAGCGCTATACGTTAAGCTTTGATCTGCTGCTTGGCGGACTTGAAATCACCACGGGCGGACAGAGAATTCACATGTATGAGGATCAGGTGAAGAAGATGTGGGAAAGGGGAATGGATCCGGCCGAATTTGAGAATTATCTTATGATACACAAGCACGGAATGCCGCCGCACGGCGGACTTGGGATCGGATTAGAGCGGCTCACCATGAAGCTGATTGGCGAGGAAAATGTAAGAGAGACGGCCATGTTCCCGAGAGATGTTACAAGGCTTGAGCCATAGACGGTCACGAGGGATGGAAAGGAGAGGCTATGATCATATCGGAAGACACGATTGAATATGTAGCGGCATTGGCCAAACTGAAGCTGGAAGAAGACCAGAAAGATAAGGCCATTGAGGATCTGAACCGGATCCTTGCCTATATTGATACGATGAATGAACTGGATACGGACGGAATCGAACCGATGTCCCATGCGTTCGAGGTGAAGAATGTATTCCGGGAGGATGTTGTGACCAATGAGGAGGAGACAGAGGCTCTGCTTGCGAATGCGCCGGTGAAGAAGGATGGATGCTTCGTTGTGCCCAAGACGGTGGAGACGTAACTGCGGAAAATGGAGGTTATTATGGAAGTGACAAAGTGGGGCGCAAAGGAGCTCTCCGACAGAATTAAGGCGCGGGAATTATCCGCATCCGAGGCAGTGGAGGCTCAGCTTGCGCAGATTGAACGAAAGGAAACGCGGTATCATTGTTATACCAGGGTGCTGGCAGAGGAGGCCAGAGAAAGAGCGAAGGAGGTACAGAGGAGAATGGATGCCGGAGAGCTGGCTGATTCTCCCCTTGCCGGAGTTCCGGTAGCGATTAAGGATAACATCTGTACGAAGGGAATTCCAACCACCTGCTCTTCCCGAATGTTGAAGAATTTCGTACCTCCTTATGATGCGGCGGTCATAGAACGGCTGCAGGCGGCCGGAGCCGTTCTGATTGGGAAGCTGAATATGGATGAATTCGCAATGGGGAGCACTACGGAAACTTCGTGGTTCGGGCCGACGAAAAACCCCTGGGATGTTACCAGGGTACCCGGAGGTTCCTCCGGCGGAGCTGCGGCGGCGGTAGCCGCGCAGGAAGCATTCCTGGCACTTGGCTCAGATACCGGCGGTTCCATCCGCCAGCCTTCTTCCTTCTGCGGCGTTACAGGGATCAAGCCGACCTACGGAACCGTATCCAGGTACGGCCTGATTGCGTATGCCTCATCGCTGGATCAGATCGGCCCCATTGCCCGATCCGCCGAAGACTGCGCGGCGGCTCTGGATGTGATATCCGGAACGGATCTCAGGGATTCTACCTGTATTCCCAAAGAATCCTACGGGTATTCGAAGGCTCTGACCGGGGAGATCAAAGGGATGAGGATTGGAATTCCATCCGGATATTTTGGAGACGGACTGGATCCGGAGGTGGAGAGAGGGATTCGCAAGGCGGCGGATGTGCTTGCCTCTCTTGGAGCGGTTGTGGAGGAATTCGAACTCAAGGCCGTGGATTATGCCATTCCGGCTTATTATGTCATTGCAAGCGCGGAAGCCAGCTCGAATCTCTCCCGCTATGACGGTGTGAAGTACGGCTACCGCACTCCGAAATACGAGGATCTGCAGGAGGTATATTTGAAAACCAGAAGCGAGGGGTTCGGCGGCGAGGTGAAACGCAGAATGATGATCGGCGCGTTCGTATTAAGCTCGGGCTACTATGATGCTTACTACAATAAGGCGTTGAAGGTGAAGGCGCTGATCAAGCAGGGATTTGATGAGGCATTTCAGAAGTATGACTGTATCCTGGGGCCCACCGCGCCCACAACGGCGGTGAAGCTCGGGGAGAGCCTGTCGGATCCGCTGAAGATGTATCTGGGGGATATCTATACCGTATCCGTTAATCTTGCCGGACTTCCGGGCATCAGCGTACCGTGCGGGCTTGACAGCCGGGGGCTCCCCATCGGGATGCAGCTGATTGGAAGAGCGTTCGGAGAGAAAGAGATTTTGCGTGCCGCACACGCATATGAACAGACCGGGGAATACTTATTTGCTCCGTGTACAGAGTAGGAGGCAGGGAAGATGAAGGTATATGAAACGGTAATCGGTCTTGAGGTCCATGTCGAGCTTGCGACCCGGACAAAAATATTCTGCGGCTGTTCCACCAAATTCGGCGGGGCGCCGAACACCCGCTGCTGCCCGGTCTGTACGGGAATGCCGGGAACACTGCCGGTGTTAAACAAGAAGGTTGTGGAGTATGCCATTGCTGCCGGTCTTGCGCTCGGCTGCCGGATCACGCAGAAATGCAAATTCGATCGGAAGAATTATTTCTATCCGGATCTTCCGAAAGCCTATCAGGTCTCCCAGTTATACCTTCCGATCTGCCGCGACGGCGGAATCGAGATTGATACGCCCGCAGGCAGGAAGACAATCGGGATCCATGAAATTCATATGGAGGAGGATGCGGGCAAGCTGGTGCATGACCCGTGGGACGATGTCACGCTGGTGGATTATAACCGCTGCGGCGTCCCGTTAATCGAGATTGTCAGCGAGCCGGATATGCGATCCGCACAGGAGGTCGTTGCGTACCTGGAGAAGCTAAAGCTGATCCTGCAATATCTCGGAGTTTCGGACTGTAAGATGCAGGAAGGATCGCTCCGGGCGGATATTAACCTTTCCGTGCGTGAGATGGGAGCGAAGGAGTTCGGAGTCAGGACTGAGATGAAGAATATGAATTCCTTCAAGGCCATTGCAAGAGCAGTCGAAGGAGAGAGAAAGCGCCAGATTGAGCTGCTTGAGGAAGGAAGGAGAGTGGTTCAGGAGACAAGGCGCTGGGATGATAATAAGGATATGAGCTTTGCCATGCGATCGAAGGAGGATGCCCAGGATTACCGGTATTTCCCGGAGCCGGATCTGGTTCCGGTTGAAATCAGCGATGAATGGCTGGAGGAGATCCGAGCCAGGCAGCCGGAGCTTCGGGATGAGAAGATGCTGCGGTATGAGAGAGAATACGGGATTCCCGCCTATGACGCGGCGATTATTACGGCCTCGAAGCAGATGGCAGACCTGTTCGAGGCGGCGGCTGCGCTGTGTGGCCGGCCCAAAGAAGTGTCGAACTGGCTGATGGTTGAGACGATGCGCCTGATGAAGGAGGCGCAGACAGAGCCGGAGGATCTTTCGGTATCGCCGGAGAAACTTGCCTCTTTGATTTTGCTGGTTGAGAAGGGGACGATTAACCGGACGGTGGCCAAGAAGGTATATGAGAAAATCTTCTTCGAGGATGTGGATCCGGAGGAATATGTGAAGCAGAACGGTCTCGGAATGGTACAGGATGATAGTCTCTTAAGAAGCACCGCTGAATCCGTGCTTGCGCAGAATCCACAGTCCGTTGCCGATTATAAGGGCGGCAAGGCTAAGGCGATGGGATACCTGGTCGGGCAGACCATGCGCGCGATGAAGGGGAAGGCCAATCCAGCGAAGGTCAATGAGATGATACAGGAGCTGCTGTCACGGTAAGACAGGATTGCGGGATCATGGAGTGAGTCCGTTGAGGCACACAATATGGAGTTAATCATTAAGAAAGTCAATATTAAGAAAATGAAAGGGATAGAATCATTATGAATACAGAATGGTCGCTTGATTGCTTATACACAGGATACAATGATCCGGCTTTTGAGGAGGATATGAAGCATCTGAAGGAGCTGGCGGATGAGATTAAGAATCCGCCGGCGAAGCTGTCTGAGCAGGGCGCGGGAGAGGTTGTTCCGTACCTGCTGACGCTGCTTGAGACGTATTACGAAACACTTTCCAGACTTGACATCTATGTCAGCCTGCGCTCTTCGGTGAATACGGCCGAGAAGGAGACGAAGGCATGGGAAGAGAGGATTATGCAGATTCACAGCGCAATCTCCAGAGAGCTTGCCGGAATTGATCGGTATTTCGCCGAGGTGAAGGACATGGAATTCATTCAGCTTCGGGCTCCGTTCGTCAAAGACTACGAGTTCTATTTTGCCGAGAAGAGAAAGAAAGCCGCCCATATGTTAAGCGAAGAATCGGAAGAGATTCTCTTTCGGATGAACCTCTCCGGCGGAGCGGCATGGGGCAAGCTTCAGAAGTACCTGACCTCTACGGTAACGGCGGATTACAGAGGTCAGAAGCTGACGCTTTCCGAGATCAGAAACCTGGCTTACAGCCCGGATGCGAAGGTCCGCAAGGATGCCTATGAGGCGGAGCTTGCCTGCTATGAGCCGATCCGGGATTCGGTTGCCTTTGCGATGAATTACTTAAAGTCTCAGGTCAATACGGTAACGGAACTGCGGGGGTATGCCTCAGCTCTTGATATGACGCTGGAGCAGTCAAGAATGAAGCGGGAAACACTTGATGCAATGTTTGGGGCATTGAAGGAATATCTGCCTAAGTTTCATGAGTACCTGAAAGCGAAGGCGGCATATCTTGGGCATTCAAACGGCCTGCCCTGGTATGATTTGTTCGCGCCGGTCGGCAGGAGCGGGAGAATGTACAGCCTTGAGGAGGCCAGAGAATATCTGATCAATCATTTTCAGGGATTCGCTCCGGACATGGCTGAGATGATCCGCAGGGCCTTTGATGAAGAATGGATTGATTTCTATCCGAGGGCCGGCAAGGTGGGAGGAGCGTTCTGCTGCAATATTCCGTTCCTGAAGCAGAGCCGGATTCTGACGAATTATGACGGGACGTTGAGTGATATCGTTACATTGGCGCATGAGCTCGGACACGCTTATCACGGACAGCAGATAGAGAACCACAGGCCACTGAATACGGATTATACCATGCCGGTTGCGGAGACCGCTTCGAACTTCAACGAGATTATTATTATGAATGCGGCAATCCGGGAAGCCGAAGGGGAGGAGAAGCTGGCGCTGATTGAGAGCAGGCTGCAGGATACGACTCAGATTATCTGTGATATCTATTCCAGGTTCCTGATTGAAAAGGCGGTCTTTGACGGAAGGAAGGATCAGTTCTTCTTCGCGGATGATTTATGTCAGCTCATGATTGACGCGCAGAAGGAGGCATACGGGGACGGACTGGATCCGAATGTGCTGCATCCGTATATGTGGATCTGCAAGAGCCACTATTACAGCTCGTCCACAAGCTACTATAACTTCCCGTACGCGTTCGGAGGATTGTTCGCGAGGGGATTATTCGCACAGTATGAGAAGGAAGGCGAAGCATTCCTTCCGAAATATCGGGCACTGCTCCACGCAACGACCGTCAGTACGGTTGAGGAGGTTGCTGCCATGGCAGGCATTGACTTAACCAGCCCGGAATTCTGGAGAGAGAGCCTGGAATCCATCGGGAAGGAAATCGATCAGTTCCTTGCGCTGACTGCTGAAAATTAATACTTGTATTTTGCCGGGGCATATGGTATAATCTACGACATGTGTGAGTACCATATGCCGCAGGGCAGCAGGAGGTGTGAGAATGGGAATTTTAAGAGTGATCGTTACGATTTTATATGTCTTAATCGGTATTGCGTGGGTTGTTGTCGTGCTGATGCAGGAGGGCAAGTCGGCAGGACTTTCCGGTGTGATCAACGGAGTTGCCGATACGTACTGGGGCAAGAACAAGGGGCGTTCCATGGAGGGTACGCTTTCGAAGCTGACGAAGGTGTTCGCCGCGCTGTTTATTGTTATTTCTCTTGTATTGAATCTGAACTGGGGCTTTTAGAAGCCGGAATGAGATTGATAAAACACTCTGCTTGGCAGGGTGTTTTTTGTTTCACACAGGGAATACTGGAAGGTGACAGGATGAGGCGGTATGTCGGGCTGTTACGGTAATACGCCCCGGAAAGTGCCGGGTCGAAACGCCAATGGGATCCGCGGCGCCGGAATTGAGGTAATGATGGAGATAGAGAAGAAAAAAGAAAAAAAAGAGATGCTCCTTTCTCTTGTAACGGAGAAGGAGTATCGTCCGATGAAGCCGAAGGAGCTGGCCGGACTGCTGCAGGTTCCGAAGGCAGAACGGGGAGATTTGAACGCCCTGCTTGATGAGCTGGTTCTGGAAGGGAAGCTGATGCGGGACGGAACCGGACGGATTAAGGCAGCGGGGGCGGATGTGAAGACGGGAATCTTCTCGTGAACGCAGAAGCGATATGGATTTGTGTCCGTGGAGGGAGCGAAGGAGGATATCTTCATCCCGCCGGAGGAGACGAACGGGGCGTTTGATCAGGATCTTGTCCAGGTCTTTTTAATGAGCGGTGATCAGGGAAGAAGACGCGCGGGGCGGGTTCTTGCCGTGCTGGAGCGTGGGACAAAGGAGCTCGTGGGGATGTATGACGCGGGCAGAAGCTTCGGGTATGTCATTCCGGATAATACCAGATTTGCGAAGGACATCTATATCCCCAAGGGAAAGGATAAGGGGGCGGTGACGGGGCATAAGGTGCTTGTCCGGCTTCTGGATTACGGGGATGATAAGAAGAACCCGGAGGGCGAGGTAGTCAGGATTCTCGGACACAGAAATGATCCGGGGGTTGATGTGCTTTCGGTGATCTTAAGCCGCGGACTGCCCGAGGAGTTCGGGGAAGAGGTTCTAGACGAAGCGGCCGCCGCGCCAATCGAGGTGTTGGAGGCGGATTGTGAAGGAAGGCTTGATCTGCGGGAATGGCAGACCGTTACGATTGACGGCGAGGATGCGAAGGACCTGGATGATGCGGTGACGCTGACGGAGAAGGACGGGATCTATACGCTTGGGGTGCATATTGCGGATGTCGCGCATTATGTCAGGGAGAATTCCGCGCTTGATTCTGAAGCACGCAGCCGGGGAACGAGCGTGTATCTGGTGGATCGTGTGATTCCGATGCTCCCGCACAGGCTCTCGAACGGGATCTGTTCTTTGAATGAGGGCTGTGACAGGCTGGCTCTCTCCTGCATCATGGAGGTCGACGGGAAGGGAACGGTGGTGTCTCACAGGATCGAGGAGAGCGTGATTCGGGTTGACTGCAGGATGAGCTATTCGTCCGTTCAGAAGATCCTGGAAGGGGACGAGGCGGAGAGCAGGAAATATCAGGAGTTGACAGAGCTGTTTTACCGGATGGAGAGGCTGAGCCGGATCCTTCGGGAGAGGCGCAGGCAGAGGGGATCGCTTGACTTTGATCTTCCGGAGAGCAAAATCATTCTGGATTCTGCGGGAAGACCCGTTGATATCAGGCCCTATGAGCGGAATACGGCAACCAGGATGATCGAAGATTTTATGCTGCTTGCCAATGAAACGGTTGCGGAGGATTATTACTGGCAGGAGATCCCGTTTGTCTACCGGACACATGATACGCCGGATCCGGAGCGGATCGGACAGCTTGCGGTCTTTGTCCGTAATTTCGGTTACCGGATTAAGGGGGATCAGACACAGATTCATCCCAAGGAGCTTCAAAAACTTCTTGCTGGGATCGAGGATACGCCCGAGGAGGCGCTGATCTCAAGGATTACGCTCCGCTCCATGAAGCGGGCAAGATATTCGGTGGAATGCACGGGGCATTTCGGACTGTCCGCGAAGTATTACTGTCATTTTACCTCCCCGATTCGCAGATATCCGGATTTGCAGATTCACCGCATTATGAAAGAGAATCTCCACGGAGGCCTGAGCGAGCAGAGAATCGCTCATTATGCGCAGATCCTTCCGGAGGTTGCCGCGCTCTCAAGCAGAATGGAGCGGCGCGCGGACGAAGCGGAGAGGGACGTCGAGAAGGTGAAGAAGGCGGAATATATGGAACAATACATCGGCTGTGTCTTCGAAGGCGTCATTTCCGGTGTCACTGCCTGGGGCTTCTATGTGGAGCTTCCCGATACGGTGGAGGGAATGGTTCGTGTCAGCGCGCTGAAGGATGATTATTATATATTCAAAGAGGAAGAGTTTTCGCTTGTGGGAGAGGAAACCGGCAGGGAGTATAAGCTCGGACAGAGAATCCAGGTTTGTGTGACGGATGTTGATAAAGTTCTTCACACTATTGATTTTGAGCCGGTCAGGCTGTAAAATGAAGAGGAAGCAGGCGGGAATGCCGGCTGTAAGCCGTTAGGGACGGCGTTCACCAACCGGCAGTTCCCGCGCGGAAATGAGGAATAGGACTATGGCAAAGGAAAGTGTTAAGATCATTGCGAACAACAAAAAGGCCAGATTCGACTATTTTATCGAGGAAACCTATGAAGCGGGCATCGTGCTGCATGGAACGGAGGTGAAGTCCATGCGTATGGGGAAATGCAGCCTGAAGGAGGCATTCATCCGAATTGAGAACGGAGAGGTGTATGTCTACGGTATGCATATCAGCCCGTATGAGAAGGGAAATATCTTCAATAAAGATCCTCTCCGCCCCAAGAAGCTTCTGATGCACAGCTATGAGATCAATAAGATAGTTGGCAGGGTGATGCAGAAGGGGTACACTCTCGTGCCGCTGAATGTCTATCTGAAGCGGGGACTTATGAAGATGGAGGTTGGACTGGCCAGAGGCAAGAAGCTCTATGATAAGCGGGAGGATATTGCCAAACGGGATCAGCGCAGAGAGGCTGAGAAGGACTTTAAGGTGAAGAATTTATATTAACGGAGGGGAGGAATTACCTTGGCAAGAAGAAGCCGGAAGATATTAGTGATCGGACATAAGAATCCGGATACGGATTCCATCTGTTCCGCGATTTGCTACGCAAGGTATAAGAAACTGACGACCAAGAAGGATTATCAGGCCAAGAGGGCCGGGCAGTTAAATGCGGAGACGCAGTATGTGTTGGAGCGGTTCGGTGTTGCACCGCCGGAATACATTTCGGATGTGAGGACGCAGATTAGGGATGTGGAGTACCGCGAGACGGCGGGAGTGAACGGGGATATTTCCCTGAAGAAGGCATGGCAGCTGATGAAGGATAATAATGTGACGACGCTGCCCATCACCGAGAAGGATCGTCTGATCGGATTGATTACAATCGGAGATATTGCCACCTCTTATATGGATGTGTATGATTCTAAGATCCTGTCCACCTCCTCTACTTCCTACCGGAATATTCTGGAGACGCTGGATGCCCATCTGGTTGTCGGAGATGAGATGAAGTCCTTCGTTGAGGGCAAGGTGCTGATTGCGGCCGCGAATCCGGATCTGATGGAGAATTATATTGAGGAGCATGATCTGGTGATTCTCGGCAACCGGTATGAGTCGCAGCTGTGTGCGATTGAGATGAAGGCGGGCTGCATTATTGTGTGCGAGGGAGCCCCCGTATCCATGACGATCCGCAAGCTGGCCTCGGAGCGGGGCTGTACCGTCATCAGTACGCCGCATGATACCTATACGGTGGCGCGTCTGATTAATCAGAGCATGCCGATCTCGTATTTCATGCTAAGGGATAATCTCATCATCTTCCGGGATGATGATTTCATTGAAGTGATTAAGGACACGATGGCAAAGAACAGGAACCGGGATTTTCCTATCATTGACAGGAAGGGAAAATATGTCGGAATGATTTCCAGACGGAACCTCCTGAATATGAAAAGGAAACAGATTATCCTGGTGGATCATAATGAGAGAAGCCAGGCAGTGGACGGAATCGAGGATGCCGAGATTTTAGAGATTATTGATCATCACAGACTGGGAACTATTGAGACGATGTCGCCGGTATTCTTCCGAAATCAGCCGCTTGGCTGTACGGCGACCATCATTTATCAGATGTACCAGGAGAATGGAATTGAGATTGATAAGCAGACCGCGGGACTGCTGTGCGCGGCGATTCTGTCCGATACGCTGATGTACCGCTCCCCGACCTGTACGGCCGTTGACCGCGCGGCAGCGGAAGCGCTTGCCAAGATTGCGGAGATTAAGCCGGAGGAATTTGCAAAGGATATGTTCCGTGCCGGGAGTGATCTCGGAATGAAGTCGCCGGAGGAGATTTTCTTCCAGGATTTTAAGAAGTTCTCAAGCGGGGATCTTACCTTCGGGGTGGGGCAGATTAATTCCATGGACGAAGAGGAGCTTAGAGATATTCGGGAGAAGATGATACCGTATCTGGATCAGGCCTATAAGGATCAGGGAGTGGATATACTCTTCTTCATGCTGACGAACATCATCCGGGAATCCACAGAGCTTTTATGCAGAGGCCCGGAGGCTGCCGATCTGATCCGAAGCGCTTTCAGCATGGAAGAGACGGACGAGGGACAGGAGAACTTCATCCTGGACGGAGTGGTATCGAGAAAGAAGCAGCTCATACCGGCTCTGATGACGGCGCTTCAGCAATAAGGCCTGGGATGCAGGGGAAGGACGCATCCGAGCGGTGCGGGCGCTGAAGAAGAAATCCGGAGATGGACCGTAACACATGGAAATGGACATAAAAAGAGCGGGAACCCGTTGATACCAGCAGGTTCCCGCTCTTTGCCGTCCCTTGGTGAAATGGACCTGAGGGGAGTCGAACCCCTGTCCGAAAGCCCATCCATCGCAGCATCTCCCATTACAGTCTGTCCTTTGCGCGGTCCGCAGACCTGCATCTGCCTCCGCTGTTCCCTCTGCCGGGCGATGACGGACAATCTTCCGGCTTCGGTAGCTTCATGAATCTTCTATTCCCTCAAAGCTTTGGGAACAAAGTGCCCCGCAAGGATGATGCCGGACTCTCAAGCAGCGGGTGGCTTAAGGCCGACAAGCCGCAATTAAGCAGCTAACGCTAAATTATCGTCTGCGTTTAATTTTAAGTCCAGGTTTTTACGTGGTCCCGGCCCACGAATGGCTTCCGCAACTTCAAAACCCCCGTCGAAACCAGTACAAGCCCTGATCTGGTTTGCTACAGACGCTCATTTACTATAACATATGTCGGTTCTCCTGTCAATAGCCTGTAAAAAAATGACAGAGATAAAACAAAGGATTGTTCGGAATTCTATGTATAATTTCAGATAATTGTGACGAAACGAATTATTAACAAATAATTGAATGGATTGATAAGAATATAAAAAAAATTTAATATTTTGGAACTTGTAAATTTGTGCTAAATATGATACGATAAGATATATTCTTTTCTTTCATAGAGCAGACGGTGTATCTATCCATATGCAGAATATAATGGTGTTTATCGGCGGCGAATTCTCCCGTTAGAATTTCATCCAGTTATGAATCATGTATTTTAACCAAAGGAGGTAATCGATATGCATAGTAATCCATTTTCGGAAATTACGCCCGAAATCCTGCATCTTACAGAATTGTGTACCAAAAACGGAGCGATTGATCCGTCCCTTTACGCAAAATATGATGTAAAACGCGGCTTGCGCGATATTAACGGTAAAGGAGTTCTTGCGGGACTGACCGAGATTGCAGAGGTAAGGTCTTATACCATCGTAGATTCTGAGATGATCCCCTGTGAAGGCAAGCTCTTCTATCGCGGTGTGGATGTGGAGCAGATTGTAGCCGGATTCATCCAGGAGAAGCGGTTCGGATTCGAGGAGACAGCATATCTGCTGCTGTTCGGCGAGCTGCCGAATACAGAGGAGCTTGCGTCCTTTCAGAAGCTTCTCGGAGAATACCGGTCTTTGCCTACCAGCTTTGTGCGCGATATTATCATGAAGGCGCCAAGCAGCGATATGATGAATGCGCTGGCAAGAAGTGTTCTGACCCTGTATTCCTATGATGACAGAGCGGAGGATATCTCAATCCCCAATGTGCTTCGCCAGTGCCTGCAGCTGACTGCCCTGTTCCCGCTCTTATGCGTGTACGGTTATCAGACCTACCGTCATTATCACGACGGCCAGAGCCTGTTCATTCATACGCCGGATCCGAATCTGTCCACGGCCGAGAATATTCTTCATCTGCTCCGTCCGGACAGTAAGTATACGGAACTGGAGGCGAAGATCCTTGATGTCGCGCTGGTGCTCCATGCCGAGCACGGCGGCGGCAATAACTCTACCTTCACGACCCATGTGGTGTCCTCTTCGGGAACGGATACATATTCCGCAATTGCGGCTGCGATTGGTTCTTTAAAGGGGCCGAAGCACGGCGGCGCGAATATCAAGGTTGTGAGGATGTTCGAGGATATGAAGTCTGTCATCAGCGACTGGGAGGATGAGGATCAGGTGCGCGCTTATTTGAAGGCGCTGCTTCATAAGGACGCATTTGATCATGCGGGATTGATCTACGGCATGGGCCATGCGGTCTACTCGCTTTCCGACCCGCGTGCGAATGTATTTAAGAAGTTCGTAAAGAGCTTATCAGAAGAGAAGGGACTGGATAAGGAGTTTAAGCTGTACTCCCTTGTGGAGCGCCTCGCGCCGGAGGTCATTGCCGAGGAGAGACGGATCTATAAGGGTGTGAGCGCAAATGTAGATTTCTACAGCGGATTCGTCTACCGGATGCTGGATCTTCCGTTAGAATTGTATACGCCGATTTTCGCAATTGCGCGTATCGCGGGCTGGAGCGCGCATCGGATTGAAGAGCTTTTGAACGCCGGCAAGATTATCCGTCCGGCCTACAAGAGCGTAGCACCGCATAAGGAATACGTTCCGCTGGAAGAAAGATAGAAGTAAAGTAGGACTACAATAAAATCAAACCAGGATCAGGGAAAGGAATACGGCAGAGGACGGCCGCGCGGCTGCGTGCACGTCCTCTGTTTTTGCGCGCCCGAAAGATTTTCTCGGGCGTGTCCGAAAGATTTTCTCGGGCGTGTCCGAAAGCAAGGAGCAGATTGGTATGAGAGATGATATGGAAGAAATCTCCCTGTATCGGGAGGGAATTGTGTATTTACTGGACTGGTACGACCTGAATCAGAGGATCCTGCCGTGGAGGCAGAACCCAAAGCCCTATTATGTGTGGATCTCGGAGATTATGCTTCAGCAGACCAGGGTGGAAGCGGTGAAACGCTATTTTGAGCGCTTCCTTGCCGAACTGCCGGATGTCCGGGATCTCGCGGAGGTCTCAGAGGATGTGCTGTTCAAGCTGTGGGAAGGGCTTGGGTATTATACGAGAGCGCGCAATCTGAAGAAGGCGGCGGAGATTATGGTGCGGGATTACGGGGGCAGGGTGCCGGGAGATTATAAGGCCCTGCTTTCGCTCCCCGGAATCGGCAGCTACACGGCCGGGGCCGTTGCGTCCATCGGATTCGGGCTGGCGGAACCTGCGGTGGACGGAAATGTACTCCGGGTGATGAAGCGGATTGCGGGCAGCTTTGATGATATTTCCAAAGCTTCCGTGAAGAAGCATCTGGAGGAGCAGATTCGGGAGATTATGCCGAAGGACAGGCCGGGGGACTATAATCAGGCGCTTATGGAACTGGGAGCTACGGTCTGTATTCCGAACGGCAGGCCGTTGTGCGAGATCTGCCCGGTGATGCATCTGTGCCGGGCCTTTCATGACGGTACCTGGCAGCGTATTCCGGTGAAGTCGGCGGGGAAGAAGGAGAGGCAGATCAAAGAGCGGACGATTTTTGTCCTTAAGAGAGGGGAGCGTTATGGAATCAGAAAGCGGGAGGAGAAGGGACTGCTCTCCGGATTATGGGAGCTTCCGGGAACGGAGAGCCGGCTTGGAATTGAGGCAGCAGGAGATTATCTGAGGGGACTTGGATATGTCATGAAGGATATGATCCCGCTTGGAGAGGCCAGGCATATTTTCTCGCATATCGAATGGCATATGATTGGGTACCTGGCGGATCTCGGGGATGCCATGGAACCTGCGGGGGTTCCGGAGATGGTCAGGGAATCCGGTGCATATGCGGACGGCTTTGCGGGAGTGCGCTTCTTAGACAGGGAAGAGATTCTCAGGGAGTATTCCCTGCCTTCCGCCTTCGACGCCTATAAGAAGCAGTTCCTGACAGTGGACGACGGCCAAGATAGCGAAGAAGAGGAAGACAGCGAATCATAAGTGCAGGCGGGAAGAATATGGATTCTTCCTTATGCTTCCTTCCCGCAGAGGGCGAGGAATTTCTGTACGGCCTCGTTGGGAGGGGCGGCTTTGGTATGGGCGAATCCGATTTCCCGTCCAGGGATCGGGTCTGTAAGCGGGATCTCAAGGAGAGTGCCGGAGTCCAGATCCGACTGGATAAATTCCCGGATGACGCAGGCGATTCCAAGGCCGATCCGGGCGAAGTCAATCAGCAGATCCATATTACTGATTTCTAAGAGCTGCCCTGCAGTGATTTGATGCTGCGCCAGGTAGCCGTCAATATGCTGTCTTGTAATATTTTGCTCATCTAACAGCATGAGATTGGCGTTCGCGAAAAGCTCGGACACGGAGAACTCCCCGATGGAGCGTCTTCCGGAACGCAGACAGAGGTTGTCAAGATAGGGCCGTGCCGCGACAAAGGTGTCTTCAATCCCTCCAAGGGAATAGAAGACGAACGGCCGGATTCCGGCGGGTCTTCCGATGAGTCCGATATCAATGCTTCCATTCTCAAGGAGGGTGAGGGTGTGGAGGGTGGACTGACACTGGATGGAGATTCGGATATGGGGATAGCGGGATACGAATTCCTTCAAATAGGGCAGCAGGATGAATTTGCACAGGGTTGTGCTGACTCCGATGCGGATATGCCCGATTCCAAGCGTTGTAATCTGGCGCAGCTGCTCCTCGCCGCGGCGCAGCTCCTCAAAGGCGCGCCTGGTATGTTCATACAGCGCACGGCCTTCTTCCGTCAGCTTCACACCTCTGGAGTTCCTGGTGAAGAGGCGGACGTTAAGGGAGGATTCGAGTCTGGCGATGGACTTGCTGATCGCGGGCTGGCTGATATAGAGTTCCTTCGCGGCCTGGGAGATGTTCCCGGCTGCGGCGACAGTGTTGAAGATCTGGTAAGCGGAGAGGGGATGATCCGGATTCATGCGGGCTCCTTTCGTTTTATAACAACAGGTTATCATATCTATTCGTAATATGTATTTCAATTATAGCAGAAGTTGTGCTATAATCACAATACAAATTGAAGAAAGCTGGTGGAAGTGATGGAGTATCAAATCACATTGATTCCCGGAGACGGTATCGGGCCGGAGATCGTAAGGGAAGCAAGGAAGGTGCTTGATAAGGCCGGAGAACGTTTCGGGCATACCTTTCATTATACAGAGATCCTGATGGGAGGCGCATCCATTGATGCATGCGGGGTTCCGCTGACGGATGAGGCGATTGCAACGGCAAAATCGGGGGATTCGGTTCTGCTCGGTGCGGTGGGCGGCAAGGTCGGCCAGTCAAACTGGTATCAGCTGCCGCCGAACCTAAGGCCGGAGGCCGGACTGCTTAAGATCCGCAAGGAGCTCGGGCTGTTCTGCAATCTTCGTCCGGCTCTGCTGTTTCGGCAGCTCAAAAATGCCTGTCCGCTGAAGGATGAGCTGATTGGAGACGGATTCGATTTTGTTGTGGTACGCGAGCTGACCGGCGGCGTGTATTTCGGGCCGCGCGAGACGAAGACGGAGAACGGAATCCGCAGGGCGGTGGATACCATGCCGTATGATGAGAATGAGATTAAGCGGATTGCCAGATGGGCCTTTGATGTGGCAAG
>CALWGS010000051.1 GCA_944380155.1 uncultured Lachnospiraceae bacterium | reverse complement strand
GGATCAGGTTTCCTGGGGAGATGACGGAAAGTTCCGGATTGTAGTATATCGGGGGCGTTCTCTGCTCAAGACAGAAGAGATACCGGAGAAGATTCGAGAACTGACTGTGACAATTCATGGAGTTCCCGCGGATCTGATCAGCTATTTGTCTGTAGAGTGCGGTGATGTAGCGGGGAATGTTACGGCGGGAAATCATGTCAGCTGCGGAAGTGTGGAGGGCAGTGTAACAGCCGGAAAGGATGTAAGCTGCGAGACGGTTGGAAGATCGGTCAGCGCGGGCGGCAATGTAGATTGTACAGACGTCGAAGGGGATGTCCATGCGGAAGGGATGATTACCTGCGCAGATGTCGGAGGAAATGTAAACGCCGGCGGCGGGGTGGAGTGTAACGGCGTGGAAGGGAGCGTGAGAGCGGGCGGCGATGTGACCTGCGGGGATGTCGGAGGCAGTGTGAAAGCAGGCTGTAATGTAGAATGTCAGGATGTAGAAGGCAGTGTCAGCGCAGGGGGAGATGTGAACAGGGGATAAGCGGATGGATTCTGGCGGCGTTTTTGGGAAATAAATAATGTCGGACATAGTTTGTTCCCTTCCGTTGTCTTTTATCTCCTTCTGTGTTATGATGCTACTATAGAGGGGGTGATAAATCGGTGAAGAAGCCGAAAAAGGAAAAACGTCAAAATAATGAGGGCAGAGTAGATCCTCCCGTTTCTAAGGAGAATCCAAAGTATGCGGATTCCCTGTTCACAATGCTCTTTCAGACCAGAGAGGAGGTACTTAATTTACACCGCACACTGCACCCGGAAGATCAGGTTGAGGCAGACGCCATCCGGCTGTGTACCCTGCGGAATGTTGTAATCAATAATCGTTATAATGATTTGGCTTATCTGGTGGATAACCGTCTGATCATTTTGGTTGAACATCAGTCTACGAAGAATCCGAACATTCCGCTGCGCCTGTTGCTCTATCTGGCATTGGAATACGAGAGAGTTATCAGAGAACAGAATTTGGATCTGTTTAGCGGAACTCTGCAACGACTGCCTGCACCGGAGTTTTATGTGGTGTATACGGGAAAAAACAGATGGGAAGTAGATCAATTAAGATTATCGGAAGCATTCCGAGAGGCAAATGTATGGATTGATATGCGGGTGAAGGTGATCCGTTACGGTCAGGACTACCCGAAGGAGAGCCTTCTGGAGCAGTATATGGAGCTGATACAGACGATATGGGAATATAGAAAAGAAGAATTTCCAGCCAGGGAAGCAATCCGACTTGCAATCGAAGACTGTATCAGACGTGGGATTCTGGTAGAATTCCTTCAGGAGAGGAAAAAGGAGGTGAATCGAGTGCTGTGGGATCAATGTGTGAATATAGATTTGGTGGAACTGGCTCAAAAAGATAGGGAGCGGGAACGCAGAGAGAAAGAGAAAGAGCGAAGAGAAAAGGAGCAGGAACGGAAAGAAAAGGAGCAGGAACGGAAAGACACAGTTCGTATGTTAAAGAAGATGAAACTGACGGATGAAGAAATTCTGCAGATGCTTGGTGAGAATTACGGGTTCTCGGGAACGCTGGCTCAGGCGATTCTGGATGCATATTACAAGGATGAGAATCAGGGAGAACAGGCAGGGAATCTGTAATGCATCATAGCAGCACTCCAACATCCGCGCAAAGAAAGACACTCCCGCACCGGTTCCAGGCTTTGAAGAGCCCGGAGACTGCAGGAGTGTCCTTTTATTCAACGTATGTACAATGACTATCGTATATATACAGTCAGCACCGATTCATTCCCAGCAGAATCAACGGCATAGAAGGTATAGGTTCCGCGTCTGGTAATCCGAAAGACAGCCTGATGATCGGATCCGAGCGTGACCGGAGTGCCATAGAGCCCTCCCTCGAAATCAGAAGCCTCTCTGATGCCCGATGCATACCGCACCGCGCTGAGATCATCCTCGGGATCTGTTACCGTTACAATCAGGTAATTATAATGCCATCCCTGAGAGGAGGAGACCGAGATGGAAGGAGGAGTTCCTTCCTGGCTGTCCGTATCCGAAGCATCCGGAAGCGAATCCGGATCCACCTCCGTCAGCGCATCGAAATCCCCGGTCAGTGCCGCGTACACATCCAGCATTCCTGCGGTCGCAACAAGACCGTCCAGGCTGTCTAAATGTCTGACAGAGCTTAGAATCCGGTCTTTCAGCTCCGGAAGCGTCATGTCCTCATAGTACGAATAAATCAGCGCCGCAGCGCCCGTTACCATGGGAGCCGCCATGGAGGTGCCGGTCATATAGCCGTATTCATCCTCCGGTATGGTACTGAGGATCCAGGTGCCCGGAGCCGCCAGATCTACGCTTGATGCGCCATAGTTGGAGCTTTCATGCAGCGTGCCGTCATACTGAAGATTGGCGACGGATATGATTTGATCCAGATCATATGCGGCAGGATAGATGGGGCTGCGATCCGTATCCTGCCCGGACAGACCGCCGAACAGGCCGCTTCCGTTACCCGCGGCGGCAATGAAGAGCATATCGGAGGACACAATTGCGTTCCTGAGCGCGGGATCATTCGTTGCGGTACCGAAGCTCAGATTACAGATGACTGCGCCGTTCGCCTGTGCGTAGCGGATGGCCTCAACGATGGAGGCGGTGCTGCCGTACCCTTCCGAACCGCCAAGGGCCTTCAAGGACATCACCCGGACGGTGGAATTCCCGGCAATTCCCGCGATTCCAAGGCTGTTCCTTGAGGCTGCAATCGTACCGGCACAATGTGTTCCGTGGCTGTCCTCGCTTCCGGTATAGACCTGGTTATTATCATCGTAGAAGTTCCATCCATAGATATCATCGACATAGCCGTTGCCGTCATTGTCGATTCCGTCTCCGGCGATCTCATCGGAATTCACCCACATGGTATCCGCCAGATCTTCGTGCATATAATCAATGCCGGTATCAATGACAGCGACGATCACCTCTCTGCTTCCGCCGTCATAGACCTCCCAGGCATCTTCCATGTTGATATCAATTCCTTCCACTGCCTGACTTTGAGAAGAAGAATTGGATGAATCTGTACGTCCGTACCACCGGGAGAACCCGATGTCCCGGAAGAAATCCTCCATCCATGGGAAAGAGTTCCAGAAATCGTCTTCCATACCCCACCACGGATCTTCGAATGGATCTGTAAAAAACGGGAAACCGTCATACTCATCCTCCATCTGAAAGCTACCGTCGTTCGATAAGGCCCACTGTTCGGAATAATAAGGATCCAAAATCTCTGCAGTCGATGTATAGGAATAATTTGGCTGGAACCAGAGCACTGCGGGATCGGCGGAAAGGGAGCTTAAGGCATCCTCTAACTCGGAATGATCTGTGAGTACCCTTAATTCATCCGTACCATCCGCATATTGAATATAGATCTCCGGAGTATCATATTCCTCCGGATCTGTGATGCCGCCCTCTGCCCTGTCATTGGTTGACAGTACGGCAGGGGAGAGCTCCCCCTTCTGCGCCGCGGACGCGGGAGCCGCCCCTGCGGCACAGAAGGCTGCAAGAAGCAGCAAGGCGACAGGTTTTCTGATTTTCATTCGCATCCACCCTTTCTGATTCGATCTGTCTGGTTAGAGTGTATGCGCCATCTATGGCTAAAAGATGGTAAAAATGTGAAGAAACTGTGGAGGCCCGTTACGGGGCCGGGAACTGTCCGTTCAGAACTTCCAGCAGAACATCCTCAACCAGGCGGGTATGCAAAGGGAATCTTGACTGGATATCCTGCGCGGCATTCTCCATGACAAACCCATATGTTACTGTAGAGAGCATCTCTAAGTCATTGTAATTATCGCCGAAGGCCATAGCCTCGTCCGGGAGAATACGGAGGCGTTCCATCAGTGCCGCAAGCGCCCGGCCCTTATTCACACCCTTGCCTACAAAGTCGAGCCAGCCGTAGCCGGATACGGTACATGCCACGCGATCCTGCCACTTTGGAACAAAATAGGAAGCGGAATGCTCCAGAATCCCGCTGTCTTCATAGACCGAGATCTTGATGATGTCCTCCTGAATATCTGTGGGGCTTTGGATGATGGCAATATCATTCTTCACGATATTCTGCATCCGATCGACATAAGAAGCGGATTTCGGCATGAGATAGGAGGTGTCCGCCCCCGAGATCAGCACCTCGCAGCCCTCCCGGTTCATAATGTCTTCAATGAGTTCGCCGCACAGGCGCGCGGGAAGCGCTTCCTTCAGGATGTCCTCCCCCTGATAGCGGACCAGAGCTCCGTTCTCGCAGATGAATGCCATCTGTGCGGAAGCATCCGAGAAGAGACGGCGAAGGTTAGGGTATTGCCTTCCGCTGGCGGCAACTACCAGGATTCCAGCCTCCTGTATTCTCTGAATCAGCTGAAGAGTCTCTGCCGAGAGGCTCTGGCTCCCGTTCTGAAGGAGGGTTCCGTCTAAGTCTGTTGCAATTAGCCGAATCATGACTCGATCCCCGGCCAGTTCTGATCTCTATCGTTCATCACAAGCGCCTGTCCGTCCGTCATCCGGTATCCGGAAGCGGATGCGCTCCCCGGATATTCTCCAGTAACGCCGGGCCAGATAATTCCGATCTTCGGATCGTTCCAGGCCAGTCCGCCTTCATCTCCCGGATGGTAGAAATCCGTGCATTTATAGCAGAACTCCGCCCTGTCGCTGAGCACCAGATATCCGTGTGCAAAGCCTTCCGGAATATAGAACTGCTTCCGGTTCTCAGCCGACAATTCGATCCCGTACCATTTGCCGTAGGTGCGGCTTGGCTTTCTTAAGTCGACCGCCACATCAAATACACATCCCCTGACGACGCGCACCAGCTTGCCCTGTGGGTATTCCTTCTGAAAATGCAGGCCGCGCAGAACGCCCTTCGTGGATCCGGACTGGTTATCCTGTACGAAATTCAGGAAGAGTCCGGCCTCCTCCATATCCCTCTGATTATAGGTCTCCATGAAATATCCTCTGGCATCGCCGTGCAGGGCGGGTTCAATGACACACAGCCCCTCGATGCCTCCGACATTCTTCTCTACTTTAATCTGTCCCATAATGTTCCTCGTTTCTGTAAATCATTTTTATTTCTTGTCAGATTTCGCCGGCGTCCGCCAGTTCCTTCAGATAGCGCGCCAGTGCGTCCCGCCAGTCCGGCAGGGGCTGAAATCCGCATGCGGCAAGCTTTGACTTGTCCAGACGGCTGTTAAACGGTCTTGCGGCCAGAGAAAGCCCGTATTCGGCGGTTGTTACCGGCAGAACGGTCAGGCGGCTCTCTTCATATTCCGCAAAGCCGAGCGCAGCGGCCTTAGAGAAAATCTCCTTCGCGAATTCGTACCAGCTGATATAACCGCCCTCGTTCGTCGCGTGATAGAAGCCGTACTGATCCGTTTCGATCATATCGGCAAGCAGTCGTGCCAGATCCGGCGTATAGGTCGGCGTTCCGATTTGATCGTTTACTACGGTGAGGCGGTTGCGCTTCTTGCCGATATTCAGCATGGTCTTAACGAAATTGGCGCCGTGCCGTCCAAAGACCCAGGCGATGCGGACAATAAAATAATTGCTTAACAGTCCGGATACCGCAAGTTCGCCCTCCAGCTTGGTTCTTCCGTAGACGTTGAGAGGGGCGAAGGTCTTGCAGTCCGGATCCCAGGGGGTATCGCCCCGGCCGTCAAAGACATAATCCGTTGAAAGATACATCATCTTGCAGCCAAGATCGCGGCAGCTTTCCGCGATGTGCGCGGTTCCGTCCGCATTCACCAGCCGGACCTTCTCAAGGTTAGCGGGCTCCTCGGCCGCGTCAACGGCGGTCCAGGCCGCACAGTGAATGACAGCGTCCGGACGGACCGCATCCATGACGCGGTGCACACTGTCCGGATCTGTGATATCCATATCCGCGATATCAACGCCCACGGCTTCGTGTCCGCGGCGGCTGACCTCGGTTACCAGATCGGAGCCGAGCTGGCCGGCCGCTCCTGTGATTAATAGTTTCATCTTACTCTTCCTTGCCTTTCATGTCACTTGTTAAGGGTGCGGCAGATGAACGGCCGCCGTACATCTTCTCATAGTAGTTCTGATATTCTCCGGATATGATGGTCTTCCACCAGTCCTGGTTCTCAAGATACCAGCGAATGGTTCTCCCGATTCCATCCTGGAAACGGGTCTCGGGAAGCCAGCCAAGCTCGGAATGGATCTTGGAAGGGTCGATGGCATAGCGCATGTCATGCCCCTTTCTGTCCGTCACGTAAGTGATCAGGCTCTCCGGCTTCCCGAGGGCGTTACAGATGAGCTTAACGATATCAATGTTTCTCATTTCATTGTGCCCGCCGATATTATAGACCTCGCCCACGCGGCCATGCTGCAGGATCCGGTCGATCGCCTTGCAGTGATCCTCCACATAGAGCCAGTCGCGGACATTCTCCCCCTTGCCGTAGACGGGGAGGGGCTTATTGTGCAGGGCGTTGATGATCATCAGCGGAATCAGCTTCTCGGGAAACTGATACGGGCCGTAGTTGTTCGAGCAGCGGCTGATGGTGACGGGCAGGCCGTAGGTGCGGTGGTATGCCAGAGCCAGCAGATCGGCTCCGGCCTTGGAGGAGCTGTACGGACTGCTGGTGTGCAGCGGCGTCTGCTCGGTGAAGAACCGATCCGGCCTGTCAAGCGGCAGATCTCCGTAGACCTCATCCGTTGATACCTGATGGAAGCGCCGGATCCCGTAGATGCGGCAGGCGTCCATTAGCACCGCGGTTCCGATGATATTCGTCTCAAGGAATACCTCCGGATTCTCAATGGAGCGATCTACATGGCTTTCCGCCGCGAAATTCACAACAATATCCGGCTGCTCCTCTTCAAAGAGGCGGTACACGGCCCTGCGATCCGTGATACTCGCCTTGACGAACTTGAAGTTCGGCTGATCCATCACAGAAGCGAGAGTGGATAAATTGCCGGCATAGGTTAAGCTGTCCAGGCAAATAATCAAGTCTTCCGGATGCTCCTTCCTCATATAGAATATAAAATTACTCCCGATAAAACCGGCTCCGCCGGTAACAAGCAGCTTCATATGAATCCCTCACTTTCATCCATGCAGGATATCCAGGTATTTTCCGTCCAGAACATCCTTCAGATACTGGCCGTACTGATTCTTCTTGAGCACTTCATAGACCTTAAGCACATCCTCTCTGGTGATCCAGCCGTTGAGATACGCGATTTCCTCCAGGCATGCGATCTTGCGGTGCTGGTGGGTCTCTACCGTCTTAACGAAATTGGTTGCGTCAACCAGACTCTCGTGTGTTCCGGTATCCAGCCAGGTAAAGCCCTGTCCGAGCAGCTCAACCTTCAAATCGCCGTGCTCAAGATAGATCCGGTTCAGGTCCGTGATCTCTAATTCTCCGCGTGCGCTCGGCTTCAGACCTTTTGCATATTTCACGACGCGGTTGTCATAAAAATACAGACCGGTTACACAATAATTGCTCTTGGGAACGGAAGGCTTTTCCTCAATGGAGATGGCCTTGCCGCTCTGGTCGAACTCAACAATGCCGAACCGTTCCGGATCGTCTACATAGTACCCAAAGATCGTTGCGCCCTCTCCGGCCTCCGCATTCGCGACCGCGGCGCGCAGACGCTTGTTCAGGCCGTGTCCCGCGAAAATATTGTCGCCGAGTACCATGGCCACGGCATCGCAGCCAATGAATTCCTCTCCGATGATAAAGGCCTGGGCGAGTCCGTCGGGGCTTGGCTGGACGGCGTAGGAGAGGCGGATGCCGAACTGATGGCCGTCGCCGAGCAGCGCCTGGAAGCGCAGCGTATCCTGCGGAGTAGAAATGATCAGGATATCGCGGATGCCCGCGTTCATGAGTACGGACATCGGATAATAAATCATCGGCTTGTCATATACGGGCAGAAGCTGCTTGGACGTCACCATGGTCAGTGGATAGAGTCTTGTTCCGGATCCTCCTGCTAATATAATTCCCTTCATATAATCTCCTTTCTGATTGGAAGCGAACCGAAATATCGGATTCGTCCGTTTTATTATGTATTCCGTATCTCGATCGAATCGGATTGTCAGGAATATTATACAGGGTGACGTTAGGTTATGTTCAAGAGCTTTTTTCAAAAAGTTTTTGATCCCGCGGCATGCACCGGAATGCGTTGACTAACAGTTCGGGAATCACACCTGGCAGAGAAATACTCCCGCATCCTTGGTGACAAAGAACCCGTTCGCCGTCTTCTTTCGGACAAAGGCGCGGAAATCGCGGTACCGGTCGGAAATGAACTGGTTCTGGTTGCCGTGGCAGGAGAGAATATAGGAAATCAGCGGTTCCGGGCTGGTTACAAAGAGAGAATCTTCATAAGGGATCCATTCGACCTGTGAAAAATAAGGCTCCAGAATCGCTCTCCCGTTCTCTCTGCCGAATCGCTCGTACAGTTTCTCTGCGGACAGTACAATCCTGTTGTCAAATTCTTCTACCAGGCGGCTGATTTCCCTCATATGATTGCTTCCGTAGGCGCCGCATACAAAGCGTCCGCCGGGCTTTAAGCTTCGAAGAATCCCGCGGCAGACCCCGGGAATGTCTTCACAGTAGAAGAGAACATGATTGGCTATGACCAGGTCAAAGCATCCCGAGAACTCTTCCGGGATCTGCTGACAGTCAAACGCGGTATAGGAAAACCTGGAATCCTGTGTCCCGATGGCACGTCTGGCATCCCGGAGCATTCCCTCGGATATATCGGAGAGCGTAACCAGGACCTGTTCTGGCAGGCGGCTGCGGTTCATGCTCCAGAGAGCGCCGTCTCCGCAGCCCAGTTCCAGTACATGAAGTCCCGGGCGGATCTGACATTGATCATAGATCCAGGGAAACCATCCGTATTGATTTTCGGAATACAGACTGTGAAGCTGAATCCGGGCTGAGATATTGGAGGCGTTCAGATACTGATTCTTCAGGCTCTTCTCCATTCCGGTCAGATGGATGAGATCGAGCATCTGGCTCCAGTTCACCCCGCGTCCCGCCTCAATCGTCTGTGTAGTCTCTTCAATGGCCTGCTCTACCAGCTGCATCTGCTCGATTCGGTCGCGGATCAGAGTCTGCTGAAGCTTTAAGGAGGTCAGCATGAAATGATAATCCGTATCCGCGATTGTCATCTCATGGATATCCTCCAGCGAGAACCCGAGGTATTTTAACAGAAGAATCTGTGAGAGTTTCGCGAGATCCTCTTTTGTGTAGAAGCGGGCTCCCGATTCGGAGACATGGGAGGGCTTCAACAGATTCTTCTTATCGTAAAAGCGGATCGTACGCAGGGTGACATGGGCCAGACGGGCAAATTCACCGGAAGAATAATATCCCTTTTTCTTCATGGTACCGCTCCTTTTCTGATTGATGCTTTTATCATAACATGCGGCAAAAAACTGTCAAGGAGGAATCCGGACAGGAAATCAATGTATGAACAAAGCGGGCAGAGCTCTTTGGAATCCTGTAAGAATGTGTCAGAAAAATGTCAGAATCCGTAAGAGGAATCCGGGATAAATCGTAAAGGTTGCATGGTAGAATATGGTCAGATTAAAGAATACCAAAAGAGCGGAGGAAAACAGAACGAGATTTACAGACATGATGCGGATCTGTTATTCGGATTTGACGAACAAGAAGGCGAGAACCCTGCTGACCGTGCTGGGGGTGCTGGTAGGAACCTGCGCGATTATTGTGATGATTTCCATAGGAATTGCCATGGAGAAAAGTCAGACGGAAATGCTTGCTTCCATGGGGAATTTAAAACAGATTAAAGTTCACAATTACAATTCAGGAAGGCAGAAGGTAATTACGGACCAGAAGCTGAAGGAATGGGCAAAGCTGGAGGGAGTGGATGTCGTAACACCTTTGTATTCCTTCCGTACATCTGAAATCAGTATAGAAGGGAAGGGACAGAAGAGAAGAACCTATCAAATGATGCCGGATATTATCGGAATCGATCCGGAAGCATTTCAAAAGATAGGCCTTACCCCGGTGGATGGGCAGATCGGATTCGGCGGCCTGCCGCAGGAGAGAGGGAAGAGACTGAAGATTGTCATCGGAGAGGAGGCAGCATATCAGTTCACGGATCCGAAGAAGAGCTGGAGAGACAACCGGATCGAATATGAAACCGACGGGGACGGGAACCCGGTAAAGGAACCGTTTGTAAATATGTTCGAGGATCATGTAATTATGAAGATTAAGAAGGGACAGTCGGATAAGAACATGATTCTGGAGCTGAATACGAACGGGAGGATCCGTTCGGATTATAATATCCATTATGCGACCGGATATGGAATCTTTGTTGATCTGTACGAATTCAGGGAGATTCTGAAGAAGGCCGGCGTATATAAGAAGGAGGACGAGCAGAAGGGATATGAGGAGATTCTGATTCTGTTATCGGATATCAAATATGCGGACAGAGTGGAAAAAACTCTGAAGGACGAAGGCTATGAAATCTCCTCGCTGACCGATATGAGGAAGCAGATGGAGGAGAGCAGGAACAAGCAGCTGCAGATGCTGTACAGTATGGGGGTTCTTGCACTGTTCGTTGCTACAATCAGCATTATGAATACTATGATCATGTCGATTTCGGAACGGACGAAGGAAATCGGTGTTATGAAGGTACTGGGCTGCCGGGTATCCGACATCCGAAAGCTGTTTTTAATCGAAGCCGGAACGATTGGGCTTCTGGGCGGACTGACCGGCGTTGCCTTAAGCTATGGGATCTCTTTTTTGCTGAATCGGTTCGGCAGCAGTACGATCGGCCAGGCCTTTGACAGTGCAGATTATATTCAGCAGGGAGCCGTATCCATTATTCCGTTCCATCTGGCGGTGTTCGGACTTGCGGTTGCGGTCGCGGTCGGCGTCCTGGCAGGATTTCTGCCGGCCAACCGCGCCGTTAAAATCTCAGCAAGAGAAGCAATGGTGAATGGCTGAGGTTCCTGTATTATTCATATTCCGCGATTCGTGTGACGGCGACGTAGATGGCGGATATCTTATACCAGGTCGGAAAGTCAACGACACCCGTTGCGGGCAGATCGAAATACTCCTGGAATGCCCGCACCGCTTCCGCTGTCCGCGGTCCGTAGATCCCGTCCTGCGCGATATTCGGAATGGGATAATAGACGTCGGCAATCGTATCAAGATGTTCCTGAAGCTGCCGGACCTCTTCGCCCCTTGCGCCGACAGCCAAATCATATCCGGGCCAGGAGGAGGGAACGCCGGATATCTCGTTCGTAGAATTGATGTACAGGGAATCTCCGTAGAAGCTCC
>CALWGS010000050.1 GCA_944380155.1 uncultured Lachnospiraceae bacterium | reverse complement strand
TAATTTCCAACCCCATGCCCCCACACTCATAATTCCCTCCCGTCAAAAAATAGCCCCTCCCCATTCCCCGATTCCATGTTATAATAAAACCATGCCAGCGAAGGAAAAGCCAGACACTTCCGGCAGTTCCGCCGCCGGAAGGAACCTTAACATTCATTATCTTATTAATGTAATGACGGCAGGATAACAACAGCAAAAACAACAACAGCAAAAACAACGACTGCAACAACTACAATAACAACTGCAACAAAAATCCACAACAAAGCGAGGTGATCCCCATGTTCAAACGCCGTTCATCCCCCTCCGCTTCCGCCGTGCCGTTTGAGAAGCGCGGCAAGTATCCGGTGATCCGGGCGAGTATCTGCACGGGCGAGCAGGTGGCAGGGTTTAAGGACGAGGTAACGGGGAAGTTTGAGGAGCTGATGCTGATTCGGGACAGGGCCGACCTGGCGGAGTTCCTGAAGCGGTACGGAGTGAAGGAAGAAGAGATACGAAAGGAATGGTAACGACGGTTCATGAAAAGACAGGTGAGTCTTGAGGAGATATCGGATGGGAGATTGTATGGCCCGAATGATATGGTGAGAGCGGACTGCGGGGGCTGTGAGGGGTGTTCTGCCTGCTGCATGGGAATGGGGAATTCGATTCAGCTGGATCCGTATGATGTGTTCCGGCTGATGTCGGGACTGGGCTGTACCTTTGAGAAGCTGCTGGGTTCCTGCGTGGAGCTGAGTCTTTCGGACGGGGTGATCCTGCCGAATCTGATGATGAAGGGAGAGAAGGAGGCGTGCGCGTTCCTGACGAAGGAGGGAAGGTGTTCGATTCACGCGTTCCGGCCGGGGGTGTGCCGGCTGTTCCCGCTGGGAAGGTATTATGAGGACGGAGCCGGGCCCAAGAAGGAATTCCGGTATTTTCTTCAGGTTCATGAGTGCAGGAAGGAGAAGCGCGCCAAGGTGAAGGTGAGCAGGTGGCTGGATACGCCGGATCTGAAGCGGTATGAGCGCTATGTTCTGGACTGGCATAACTATGTGGAGAGCGCGGCGGAGGCGAACCGCCGGGAGAGGGGAAGCGAGGATGAGGTACGGGAGAGAGTACGGGGGAGGAGTCTGGAGCTTCTGAACCGGTTCTACCGGGAGCCGTACCGCATGGAGGAAGATTTTTACCCCCAATTCTATGAAAGACTGGGGCGATCCCACCAATGAGAATATCAATGAGAGGTTTGGATATGTACTTATTGTATGGAAGAGTCATTGACGTCATCCATGGCGAAGTAATAGAGAATGGCATGGTGGTTACGGACGGGGAGAGGATTGTGTACGCGGGCGCGGAGGGAGGCTTTCGGGTTCCCGCGGATGCGGATGTCCGCGTGATTGAGGTGGAGGATGGAACCATCCTGCCGGGGTTGATCGATGCGCACGCGCATCTGTCCGGGTGTGAGAGCGTGAACCGGACGGGAAATACTCCGTATGAGCTGCTGCTTACGGTGGTTCACGATATCGGGGAGCTGGTGGATGCCGGAATTACGGGGGTCCGGGATATGAGCGTGTTCGGATATCCGCTGATGAAGGCGATTGAGAAGGGGAATATCAGAGGCCCCAGGATTATGCCGGGCGGACGGGTGATTGGGAGTACCGGAGGGCATTCCGATCCAGGGCCGGAGCTCTCTCCTGCAGAGGTGAACGAAAAGGATCTGACCTCTTATCTTGCGGACGGCAGAGAGGGGTGTCTGCGCGCGGTGAGGACGCAGTTCCGGGAGGGAGCGCGGTTTATTAAAATCTGCGCGACCGGGGGCGTGTCCTCACAGATGGACGGAGTGGAGGATATTCAGTTCTCCCTGGAGGAGATGGAGGTCATGGTGCAGGAGGCGAAGCGTCACGGGACGTATGTTGCCGCGCACTGTACGGGACTGGAAGGGGCCAGACAGGCGCTTCGGGCAGGCGTTACGAGCATTGAGCACGGAATCCGGCTGGATGAGGAGTGTGTCCGTCTGATGGTACAGAATGACGCCACGCTGGTTACGACGCTGTCGGTCGCGTTCGGAATTAAGAACTTTACGGGGCTGCCGGATTATCTGGTTGAGAAGGCGTTAGCCGTAGAGAAATACATCCGGGATTCGTATGCTCTGGCGCATCGGGCGGGAGTCCGTGTGGCGCTGGGGTCGGATTACAGTAATTCCAGGAATACGCCGTATTCGAAAATCGGCAGGGAGTTCGAGGCGCTGACGCAGGTCGGATACTCTAATATAGAAGCAATTCAGGCAGGAACCATTCACGGAGCGCATCTGATGAAGTTGGAAGATCAGACAGGCTCCCTGACGCCTGGGAAGCTTGCGGATCTGATTGTGGTGAAGGGGAATCCGGCAGAGGATATCTCGGTGCTTGCGGATTCGGATCGCGTGAAGCTGGTGATGATAGGCGGAGTGATACAAAAGGAGCTGCACACATGACGGATTATGATTTTGATATCCCGGTGGATCGGAGCGGAATGGCTTCGATTAAAGAGGGAAAGACGACAGAGCAGATGCGTAAGGCGGGACTTCGCAGCTTCTGGGGAGCGGAATTTGAATTCAAGACGGCTCCCTGCGTGATTCGGGCCGGAAGAGAGTGGGCAGAGAGGGGACTGGCGGCCTACTGCACCGCGGATGATTCGTATCGGGAGCTGGTCTGCGGCTGGATGAGAATGCACCGCGGCTGGGAGATTCAAAAGGAATGGATCGTACCGACCTATGGAATGACATGTTCCGTAGGAACCCTGGTTCGGGCGTTTACTCAGCCGGGGGACGGAGTGATTGGCATGGATCCGGTTTACCATATGACCTGGGAACCGGTGCGGCTGAACGGGAGAAGAAAGGTGAGCTGTCCGCTCTTATTTGATGGAGAGACCTACTCGATTGACTATCACCGGCTGGAAGAGCTGTGCGCAGATCCCAGGAACCGGGTGCTGTATGTCTGCAATCCCCACAACCCCATCGCGAAGGTATGGGGAAGAGAGGATTTGCAGAGGATAGCAGAGATCGCAGGGGCTCATCAGGTGCTGATTTACAGTGATGAAATCTTCGGGGATACGGTGTATGAAGGGGTTGAAATGCTTTCGTTTTCTCAGGTGACGGATTATGACGGCTGGATTGCGGCGACCTCCATCGGCAAGACCTTCAGCGTGACCGGGATCGGACAGGCGAATCTCATTATCCGAAATGAGGAGATCCGGCAGCGTTTTATCACGCAGAGGAACCGGGATCATTACGGGAGTTTTGACCCTTATATGAGAGCAATCTATTTCGGGGGCTATACGAAGGAGGGGAGCGAGTGGGTGCGGGCGATGATGGCGTATTGCTATCAGAATTACCTGCTTGTGGATTCGTATCTGCGGGAGAGGATCCCGCAGATGAGGGTGATCCGGCCGGAGGGAAGCTATGTGCTCTGGATTGACTGCAGAGGGATTGGCCTGTCCGGGGAGGAGGAGTATGAGCAATTCTTTGAAGAGGCAATGTTCGGCTGTGACAGCGGAGTGCAGTACGGCAGCGAACCGGGGTTCATCCGGATGACGATTGCCGTGCCCGCGGGACTGGTGCGGGCCGGACTTGAGGCGCTGGAAAGGGCGGTGAGGAGCTTATGACGCAGCAGGAAATGGAACGAATCCTGGAGTCTGCCGTCTGCGGCGGGGCCGAATTCGCGGAGCTGTTCTTAGAGGACAGGGAGGAGACGCATATCGGCTGCCGGGACGGGGTGCTTCAGGGGATGAAGAGCCTGCGGATCTACGGGGCAGGGCTTGCGCTGATTGCGCAGGGCAGACGGGTGTATCTTCACACAAACCGGGTGGATGAGGAATCTCTGATCCGGCTTGCCGGACGGGGAAATGAGATGCTGAAGGCAGAGAAGAAGAAGCGCCGCCCGATCTCCTGCATCAGACAGGAGAGGCATAATCCCAATGCGGTTGTGATGGTTCCGTCAGAAATTGCGGGACATAAGAAGACGGAGGTGCTGATCCGGGCGGACGGGGCGCTTCGGGGGGCGGGCGTTGGTTTGTCTTATCGGAATCTTACATATTTTGATACGGATCAGAGGGTGACGGTGGCAAACTCCGAGGGGCTGCTGGCTTCGGATCGGAGAGTAACTTCACGGATCCGTTTCCAGTACACCATTCAGGAGGGAGAGCTGTGCCGCGGCGCATGGCAGGACTACACCAGACCCGCGGGATTTGAGGCATTCGCATCGGGAGAGTATGAGGATGTGATCCGGGAGGGCGTGCAGGCAGCGAAGAGGGCGATGCACGGGAAATCCGTGAAGCCCTGCACGGTTCCGGTGGTGCTTGCGGCCGGAGGATGCGGGACGCTGTGGCATGAGAGCTGCGGGCATTCTCTGGAGGCAAATGCGATTGCCGGGGGCGGAAGCGCGTTCGCGGGGAAGCTCGGGGAACTGGTTGCGAACCCTAAGGTGACTTTGATTGATGATGCTACGCTTCCCGGGTATTACGGATCGAACGGGATGGATGATGAGGGACACCGGACGCAGAGAAATGTTCTGATTGAGAACGGAGTGCTGAAGGGGTATCTGTGCGATCGGTATTACGGGAGTTTGATCGGAATGGAGAGCTGCGGCTGCGGGAGACGCCAGAATTATACCTATGCCCCTGCGGCGCGGATGTCGAACACCTTCCTTGCGCCCGGAACGGATCGGGAGGAGGACATCATTGCGTCCGTGGAGGAGGGACTGTTCGTGAAGAGTATCGGCGGGGGAACGGGCGGCGCGCAGTTCACGCTGAATGTGAGCGAAGGCTACTGGATTGAGAAGGGGAAGATTACGGTTCCGGTCAGCGGCGTGATGCTGACCGGCAGCGGAATTGATGTGATCAAACGGGTGGATATGGTAGGCGATCGCCTGGAAGGAGAGGGAGGGAGCTTCTGCGGCGCAGGCTCCGGACTGGTACCGACGACCGCATTTCAGCCGATGGTCCGGATCTCGCAGATGTCAATCGGGTAAAAGTGCCAGGGAGAGAGGAAGAAGATGAAGGAATTAGATCCATATAGAAGGTATATGAAGCAGCTCCCGGAGGCAATTCGGGAGGCGGAGATTGAGGCGGAGAAGGAAGTTTCCGTTTCCGCATCCGCGGCCTTATCCGGCGAGATCCTCGGAATGTCCTATCGCGAGCTGACCGAAGGATATGTCAGAGCCTCCGGGGAGAAAACCGGAATGGTGTATACGCAGAAGCTGACACAGGATCCGGGAGAGGTTCTGATGCAGGCGCTTGATAACAGCCGTTATTCCGAGTGCGCGCAGAGGGAACGGATGAATGCAGGGGAGGAGATTCCGGATATGATGAGAGAAGAGGAGGAGCAGGCGGCATCCAGCGGAGAAGTTGAGGAAACGGCGCGCAGGATTGCCGGAGAGCTTGAGGATATGGCAGGAGAAGGGACAGGGGGCTATGTAAGGGTATCCCAGGTAATCCGTACCATCAGCGTGGTTAATTCCAGGGGCGTGGATGAGACGGCGTCGTCCTCCCACGCACTGGCTGAGGCTGGGCTGTATGGAATGGACTGGTACTTCTCGGCCCCCTCGCTTTCGGAGCTGTCGGCAAAGGGGGAGAGGGGAAGGATAGAGCGCCGCAGGCAGGTTCTTGCCCTGCCGGAGATTCCCTTTGTCCCCGGGACGTTTCGGGTGCTTCTGGATCAGAGCGTAACGGCCAATATTTTCATGCATGCCTGGAGGCTCTTCTCGGGAGAAGCGTATGTCTCGGGCAGCACAGCGTATCACGGAATGCTGGGACAGAGGATTATGCCGGAATGCGTGACGATATCGGATCAGCCGGTTACGAAGTACAGTGCCTTTCGTTACCGGATTGACTGTGAGGGAAGCCTGTGCCGGGAGACAACATTGGTGGATCGGGGAATCTTCGCCGGGCTGATGCATAATCTTGCAAGTGCCGACGCGATTGGAGAGCGGACAACGGGAAAAGGCGGACGCAGGACGGTGCTGTCGGGTAATATTCATACCGATATGCGGGTTATGCCTGCGAACCTTGTGATGGAGCCGGGAGAGTACAGCTTTGATGAATTGCTTGCGATGTTAGAAGACGGGGTGTATGTGGATCAGTCTCTGGATGTGCATCACTCTCTTGAAATCGCCTCGGGCAGCTTTACGATTCCCTGCACAGGCATATTGGTGAAGGACGGGAAGATGGCAGGAAGGGCAGCCGGACTGACCATGACCGGTAATCTGCGGGAGATCCTCGGGGGGATCCTGGCGCTTGGAAATGAGATGGAATTTCGTCCGTTCGATCTGTATCAGAGTTATGTGCTGGCAGGACCCGCGATCTTAACCGAAGCGGTGAAGATTGCCGGATAGGCACTACATCCGCCATCCTCCGGAATTCAGAATCATCGGATCCGCAGTTCATACGCCGGAGCTCAGAACCTTCGGAATGGTAATCTGTCCCTGAGAGCTTAAAGCCTCCGACACGATAGTTCGCCAGTGAGGACTCGGAATCGCTGGAACAGTGCTTCGCCTGCAGGAATCCCCGGTTTACATCCGCCCTGACAGAAAAAGCCGGAGCGCCAGCCCTGCCCTCAGGCAGAGAATCCGGTGCTCCGGCGAAGATTATTTCTTTACAACCTTCCCGTTTCCGAAGAGGACAAGCTCTCCGTTCCCGTCGGCGGACGGACAGGAGATCTCGTAGGTGTGTGCCGCCGCCGTAACCCGGTACGGAAGATCGGCGACCCCGGCATTGACTTCGGTGGGGGAGTATTCCTTGAGGATCTGAGTCAGTTCTTCCAGGCTTGCGCTGAAGCATCCGTTTAATTCCTCATAGATGTTCTGCGCGTAGTAGAGCTTTCTTAACTCCCACTTGCGGTATTCGTCCTCGGGGATGGAGAAATCCTTCTCCTCCTGACCCTCTCCGGCGAAGAAGAGGAATCCCCACAGTTCGGGGTAGTGGATATTGATGACTCCGGTAGGAGCCCATACCCAGTTATCCTCCGGAAGCGGATCGGAGCTGTCCGGTTTGGTGCGCTTGCGGTAGGCATGATCCACGACATCTACCTTCCACTGTACCCTTGAGAAGTTCAGGCGGAAGTAATCTCCGGGATCCGGGGCGCCCTTCTTGGCAAGGCATTCCGTGAGCGCCTTAAACGGCATCACGATCTCAACGGACCAGGAGCGGTTCTCGGCCGACGGATCGTTAATGCTGCCGTTTACGGCGACCGCAGTCTTAAGTCCGTGGATGTCATATCCGTTCAGCGCGTCCCCGCCGTCGCGGTAAGCCACAGGCAGGAAGAGATCCCATACGGTGTTCAGAACATTCATCTCGAATTCATAATACTGCTGGGTATCGGAATCCGGGTCGATAAATACCTCGAAATCATTGTCATGGAAGATGACCTCGTCTCTTCCGGTTACGGTTCCCCAGATCTCATCGCCGTCCAGCACGGCTCCGATGTATAAGTTCTCGTCATCCCACAGAAGCTTGGCGCGGGTGGGGAAGCGGGGAACGGGCATATGCGGCCCTTCGATGTCTTCGAACAGGTCCGTATACGGGGCATCCGCCCAGAATCCTTTGTTCAGATTGCCGTCCAGAGTGAACGGGACGGATGCGCGGCGGCATACATAAACCGGCGGAGCAAACCCAATCGCCGGGATGGGAATTCGTACATTCTTCATAAGCTCTCCTTTGAATTGTCAATAAATTTGTAGTGCGTTGTTCAAATTATAGCATTGGACTCTGGGAATATCAACTGAAATTCTCTGAAATTACGAAATAGAATCGGCTATTTTCTGGTTGACAGACGCAACCGGGCAGTATAGAATGGTTGAGGCAAATGAACAGATAATAGAAAATAAAACGGAACGGAGTCTGATCCGCCAAGCGGATGGAGAACGGCGGATACCAGGGATGGGCTCCCTTTTGGATGAACCGATACACATTAATATGACCGAAGAGAAGATTCAGGAGGTAGAAGACATGGATGAATGGAAGACAGAAGAAGGCTTACCGGAAGGCGCTGCGGTGATAAAGGAAGAGGAGCAGGCCTTAAGGGAGGCGCATGAGGAAGAGAAGCAGGAAGTAGAGCATGGCGTGCATAATTACAGCGCGGCGGATCGTTATGTATGGCCGACGGATCGGATGGTAAGAAAGAAGCTGGAGTGGTTCCAGGACCAGAAGCTGGCCCTGATGATGCACTGGGGGCCTTACTCCCAGCTTGGATTGGTAGAGTCCTGGGCTTTGTCCGACGCGGATGCGGAGTGGTCCAGAACAGGAATCGACTGGGAGGTAACGGGCAAGGAATTCAAGGAGCAGTATAATGCCCTGAACAAGACCTTCAATCCGGTTCGTTTTGATCCGGAGCGCTGGGCGGAGATCGCGAAGAAGGCCGGTGTGAAGTATCTGGTATTTACGACCAAGCATCACGATGGATTCTGTATGTGGGATACGAAGTATTCGGATTACCGGATCACGGCTCCGGACTGCCCGTTCCATACACATAAGTATTCGGATATCTGCGCGCATCTGTTCGAGGCATTCCGCAAGAAGGGAATCGGCATTGCCGCATATTTCTCCAAGGCAGACTGGCATGTGGACAGTTACTGGAAGAAGGGCTGCGCAAGAGGCGACTATATGTGGCGCGGTCCGTCCTACGATCCGAAGGAGGATCCGGAGGAGTGGGAGCGCTTCGTCACCTTCACGCATAATCAGATCAAGGAGCTGGCAAGCGAGTACGGTCAGATCGATATCATGTGGTTTGACGCGGGATGGGTCTGCAAGAGAACCGGGCAGGATATCCGCCTGGGCGAGGTAATTGACGAGGTGCGCAAGTGGCAGCCCGGAATGCTGTGCGCGGACAGAACGGTAGGAGGACCTTACGAGAACTATATTACGCCGGAGCAGTGCGTGCCGGAGAAGCCGCTGAATGTGCCGTGGGAGAGCTGCATCACATTAGGAACTTCGTTCTCCTTTGGTTATGAGGATACCTACAAGACTCCCAGACAGGTGGTACAGCTCTTAATCGACGTGGTTGCCAAGGGCGGAAATCTGGCGATTAATGTGGGACCTCAGCCGGACGGAAGACTCCCCAGAGGCGCGGTGGAATCCCTCCTCGGAATGGGAGAGTGGCTTGAGGTGAACGGTGAGGCAATTTACGGAACAAGAGTCTGCGCTCCTTACAAGAAGGACAACATCGCGTTTACCCGCAAGGGAAGCGACGTGTATGCGCTTGAGATGTTCGAGGCAGAGGACTCTGAGGTACCCCAGAGCGTGCTGATTCCCTACCTTCCGGAGTCCGGTAAGGGAATCAAGGGGGTATCGCTGGTTGAGACCGGCGGGAAGCTGGCATATGAAATGACGGAACAGGGAATTCTGGTCAGGACACCGGCCCATGAGGGCAAGGCTCCGATCGCCAGAGTGTACAAAATTGAGGAGGGACTGGAATGAAGCTGATTGGTTATGTGAATGCGGATGATCTGGCAGGTATGACAAAGCAGGACGTGGATGCGCTGGATGTGATTAATATCGCGTTCGGGAAGGTCTGCGAGGATCAGATTGTATGGAACGGCGATCCGTATCGGGAGGCGCTTGCCCGTGTCAGGGAGTTAAAGCCTTCCATTCGGATTCTTCTGTCCGTGGGCGGCTGGAGCGCCGACGGATTTTCTCAGGCGGCCATGACTCAGGAGGGCAGGGAGCTCTTTGCAAGGACCGGCGCTGCCGTGGCTTCTGAGTATGGACTGGACGGAATTGATATTGACTGGGAATATCCCGGCTCTTCTCTGGCCGGGATCCACTCCCATGCGGATGACAGGGAGAACTTCACGAAGCTTCTGGCGCAGCTTCGCAAGGAGCTGCCTTCTCCCCGTATGGTTACGATTGCGGCAGGCGGCGATACGTATTTCGCGCTTCAGACCGATATGAAGGCGGCAGCGGAGTATCTGGACTATGTTCAGCTGATGACCTACGATTTGCAGGGCGGATTCCAGAAGGTGACGGGGCATCACTCGGCTCTCTACTCCGCGCCCGGCAATCTCTATGACGTCAGTGTGGATAAGGCAGTGCGCGTCTTCATGAACGCCGGCGTTCCGGCTGACAAGCTGGTGATTGGAATCCCCTTCTACTCGAGAATGTGGAAGGGAGTGAAGGGTCTGGATGCGCAGGGAAAGCCCCTTCAGATGGGAAATGTCAGGACTCCGGGACTGGGTCTGGAGGCGGAGACAATCGGCATGTACGGCCCGGATTATACCGGCCTTGCCGAGGAGTGCATTGAGAAGAACGGATATGTCAGGTATTGGGACGACGCGGCGAAGGCGCCTTACCTGTATGACGGCGATTGCTTTATTACTTATGAAGATGTCGAGTCCATCCGCTGCAAGATTGATTATACGAAGGAAATGGGTCTTGGCGGCGCAATGTTCTGGGAGCTTCGCTGCGATAAGACAGGAACTCTCCTGCCTGCGATCAGGGAAGCGATGGATGAGAATGAGAGGGGGGCTGTGTAATGCTCTCACAGGAACTGAAGACATATGCCGCAGAGCATTATGAGGCGCGCAGGCATTATTATGCGGCCCTCTCGGAGGATCTGGAGAGGGTATTTGCAGAGTGTACGCCGGACGAGCGTGTCCTCATGCAGTTCTTCTACGGAACGATGCCGCTGAGGGATGCGGGAGAGTATGACAGTACGGTCTTCCTTGGATATGTCAGACATGCCCTCTGGCTGAGAGAGAATGTCGCCTGGTGCAGGGAGCTGCCGGAGAATATTTTTGTTCAGCATGTCCTGTATTACCGCATTAACTCGGAGGACATCACGGACTGCCGTGCATTCTTCTACGGGCAGCTGGCTCGCAGGATTGAAGGCTTAAGCCTGAAGGAAGCCGTCATTGAGATTAACTACTGGTGCGCGGAGCATGTGACGTATCAGTCCACGGATATCAGAACCGCTTCTCCTATGACGCTGTACCGCTGCGGCAAGGGCCGCTGCGGCGAGGAGTCCACCTTCGCGGTGACAGCCTACCGCAGCGTGGGAATCCCGGCCCGCCAGGTCTATACTCCGAAGTGGGCGCACTGTGATGATAACCATGCCTGGGTTGAGGTGTATGTGGACGGAGAATGGCAGTTCCTTGGAGCCTGCGAGCCGGAGGAAGTCCTGAACCGCGGATGGTTCGCGGGTCCCGCTGGACGCGCCCTGCTGATTCATACCAGAACCTTCTGCGATTACGGCGGAGAGGATGACGGAGAATATCTCGGGAAGGAACATGGAGTCTGCTTCTATAACCGGACTTCTTATTATACGAAGACGCGCCGCTTCACCGTTACGGTGCAGGATGAGGACGGCAGGCCGGTTCCCGGCGCGTCAGTTGCGTTCGAGATCCTGAATATGGCTTCTTATTCGCCGGCGGCAACTCTGTACACTGATGAGGCCGGACAGGCAAGCATTACCCTGGGACTCGGAGATATTCAGTTATGCGTAAGGAAGGGAGATGCCTCCGCGTGGAAGAAGGTGTCCACGAAGGAGGATGTCGTTCTGACGCTTGAGAAGGATGCCCTGATCCGCCCGCGCAGAGAGGAAGACCTCTGGCAGGCGCCTGTGGAATGCCTGATGCATCCCGGAAAGCAGACGCGTGAGCAGAAGAAGAGGAATGAGGAGCGTGTAAAGGAAGCGGCAAGGCTGAGAGAAGAGAGACTGGCCTCCTGCTTCCATGAGGAGTATGCGAGGGAGTACCCGCAGGAGGAGGAGATGTTCCGGACGGCGGGCGCGAATATTACGGAGCTGTACCGCTTCCTGAACAGGGATGATAATCCGGATCGCAGGCTGATGCTGCACCACCTGTCCGTTAAGGATTATAAGGATCTGAGGGCGGATATTCTGGAGGATCATCTGAGCTGCGAGAGAGGAGAGCTTCCGGAGGAGATTTATGCCGACTGCCTTCTGAATCCGAGAATTCTGATAGAAGAGCTGACACCGTGGCGCAGTTATATCAGGAACTACTTTACTAAGGAAGAGAAGGAGTCGTTCCAGGCGGACCCGAGCCGGATCTGGAGCTACATCAAGGCGAATATTAACTATGCTTCCGAGGAGGACTATACGACGATCTGTGCGACTCCGATCGGCTGTCTGAAGCTGAAGCAGGGGAACCCGCGGGCACAGATGATTCTCTTCGTTGCAATCTGCCGCAGCCTTGGAATTCCGGCGCGCATCCGCAGGAAGGATTTCCGGCCGGAATATTACAGAGCGGGCAGTTTCTTCGTTCCGGACGGCTTCGCGAGCGAAGAAAAAGAGTATAAAGAGGCATCCGCAGCCCTGAGGATACAGGCGCAGGAGGGCACGAAGTGGAATTATTTCCATGACTGGACTTTCGCAAGATGGGAGGGAGAAGGGTTCCGCCCTCTGTTCTTAAGGGAGTTCGCCCAGATTGAGAAGGAGGCCGAAATCCGTCTTGAGTCCGGAATCTACCGTCTGGTAACCGTGCAGAGGATCCCGAACGGCAACCAGTATCTCTCTATGGAGGTCCTGCATCTTGCCTCCGGTGAGAGCAGAGAGATTCCGCTTACAACGCGCGCGCTGGATGTGAGCGATATGCTGGTGCATTATGAGCTGGAGGACTGCACGCTTACGGATGCTTCGGGTGCATCCGTGCGGATGTCGCAGCCGGCTTTCGGCGGACGCAGGCTCTTTGCCTTCCTTGGCGTGAGAGAGGAGCCGACCGAGCATGTGCTCAACGAGTTCCTGGAAACTGCTGCGGAATGGAATACGATGGATACGGAGCTGTATTTTGTGCTGAAGGGAGAGGACGATCTTTTGAATCCGACCCTGAGCAAGGTGTTAAAGGCCGTGAACCATATCCGTATCTTTTACGATTCCCAGGAGTGCGCGCCGATGATTGCCGAACGGATGCATGTCAGCACGGAGCTTCTTCCCGTGATGCTCGTAACCGACGGCGGACTGACCGGCTGCTACGCATGTGCCGGCTATAATGTAGGAAGCGTTGCGCTGATCCGTAAAATTCTGGAAATCTGATAAATTAACAGAAAGAGCATGTTTCGTTTGAGAACAAACGGGATATGCTCTTTTTTTACTTAACAAAAGTTAGTATTTTTTGAATTTGAACAAATCGTGAACGGAATCTGAACACAAAAATGAACAGATTCCGCGTCGGTGTGGTCAAAAACCGGCAGAAAAGGGCCTGATTTCGCAATCAAATCGAGAGCTTGGCAATGGCATAAATGCGGTAAAAGAAACAAAAAATGGAATGATAATTTATGTGAGAAGTACAGAATAGGGAAAATGCAAAATTTGGCATTTGTACAAGTTGCACAAAATCAAGGGGTAAATAATGATGAAAATGCCGAATTGACAAATGTTGCATTGGGTTGTATACTTTTGTTAAGCTGTATTAACAAAATGTTCACATTTTCATGGAACAAGAGAAGGAGGATTATTGCATGAGAAAAAAGAAGTTAATCAGTTTGTGCCTGGCGGCTGTCATGGCTCTGTCTCTGACCGCGTGCGGAAGTGACGACGCCGAAGATGCGACGGAAGGAACCACAGAAGGCACCAGCGCAGCAGAAGAAGACGCGACTGAGGGTACCACGGAAGCGGAAGGAGAAGAAGAGGTTACATACGACTACGGCGGAGTAACTGTATACGGATTCGGCGGCAAGTTCAACGACCTGAATCCTGATTCTCTTGCGGACAACCCGGAAGCACAGGATGCGAAGGCCGCAGTTGAAGAGAAGTACAACATCACGCTGGAATATGCGACGATGGACGGCTATGACGGAACGAACGATGACGATATCCTGATTTCCAGTATCGCGTCCGGAAGCCCTGCAACCCACATCATGACCATGAATCCTGAGAGCATGATCACCTGCCTTATGAACGATGTTCTGTTCGATATCACGGATCATCTGGATCTGATTAAGGCCGGTTCTGTGTACACGGACGCTGCAAGCTGGCAGGGAAGAGTGTACGGAGTTGCTTACGAGAACATCGGTGATACCTGGGTTCTTGTATATGACAGAAGCTACCTCGAAGAGATTGGTATGGAGAAGACTCCTACCCAGATGTTCATGGAAGGCAGCTGGGACTATGACAGCTTCCGCAGCTACCTGGCTGATATGAAGACCAGACTTTCTGACGGTGTATACCCGATCGGACAGTACCCGTATCACTGGGCAGTTATGGCTGCAAGCGCGAACGGCGTACAGCTGGTTGACGCGAACGGACAGCTGAACCTGACGAATGAGGCAGTTATCGAGGCAATGCAGTTCTATCAGGATCTTGAGAACGAAGGACTTGCATATCCGATGAGCATCGAGCGTGACGCTGAGGGCAACACGGTATCCAGCGATATCGTATACGCAGTTGATTCCGAGCAGATCGTTATCAAGAGAGCTGAGAGCTGGCAGTTAAGCGGACTTGGATTTGAGTTCGGTATCGCTTTCTGGCCTTGGGGCTCGAATGTTACCTGCGAAGGAGATTACACCACTCTGAGTGATAACTATTCGACAGCAGTTTCCTACTGGGGCTTTGTAAGCGTTGTTGACGCGGCCGTAGAAGCAACGGGAATCCCTGGAGAGGTTCTTCACCTGATTGCACAGGATTTCACGATGGCACGCGATCCTAGACTTTCTTATGTACTGGATGCTTATGAGCAGGAGCAGGCCGGAACCTATACAGCAGTTGGTGCTGAATATGGTCAGCCTCGTTCTTACTACACTCAGGAAGACATCACTCTGGCAGACTGGGGCTTCAGCCGTGCTACGATTGACTACTCCTGGCCTATGAGTTCCGCAGAACTGGTAGACATCTGGACAGCGGCAGCAGATATCCTTGCAGGATATCAGGATGCACGTTCTACTCTGCAGTCCTATGAAAACGAAGCTATAGCGAACCTGGAAGAGATTGGCATTACACAATAAGCGGCAATAGTGGGCAGAGAAGGGCGGTTGAGACTTCAATCGCCCTTTTGTTCTTAGAAGGGCTTTGTTCATCTGCCGCATAGAAGTATGCTGTGCAGAAGCAGGGTTCTTCTTGGAACCGTCTTTCGTGGGAAGAACGTCGCGTTAGGTGTAAAGAGCGGATGCTATAACCCACAAACAGGGAGAATAATATGAAGAAAAAAAGAGAATTCAAACAAAAAATTGTATTGCTGACGCTGGTGGTGCTTGTCGTGGCAGTATCGATTTTTGTTAATATCAGTAATTCCCGGACGGACCTTGCTCTGAGAAGCTCACTCCAGTCCGAGGAACTGGACCTGTCTGCGGAAGAAGGAGAGATTCCGACCTATACCTCTTACATTGAAGGCAATGAAGCTTCGGATATGTCCGGAGTGGATGAGGTCGTGATTTCGGCCCTGGATTATACGGAAGCCTCCATGGACGGGCTTGAGGTTGTGGATGACGGACTCATGACAACGGGAAGCGGAAGTGTTACCTGGGAAGTGGATGTGCCGGCGACCGGAATGTATCGGATTGATTTCGAGTATTTCCCGGTTGCGGACTCCAATATGTCGATTATCCGCAGTCTCCTGGTGAACGGCAGCGTTCCGTTCGAGGGATCGGACAGCATCAATTTTGAACGGGTCTGGGAAGATGAAAGCAAGGATTTCCTGATGCAGACTGAGACGAATCAGGGAACACCGACCCAGGTACAGGCTTCTGTCTGGCTGACAACGCAGGCAAAGAGCATGGATGGTACGGTGACAGGGTATTATCAGTACTATCTGGAAGCCGGTACGAATACGCTGACTCTGGAATCCGTACAGGCCAGCATGATTTTAAGAAGTATTACTCTGGTTCCGGACAACGGAATTCAGACTTATGAGGAGTACATAGCCGAGCATGAGGCTGCGGGTGCGGCGAGAGTATCCGGGGATCAGATCGGGGAGGACGGTCATGTGATGAAGCAGGCGGAGGATGCCCTGTATAAGTCGAGTTCTACACTTCAGCCTGTGAACGACAGAACCTCTGCGGTTACCATTCCGTATCATCCCAGTAATATCGTCATGAATACGATCGGCGGCAGCACATGGAGCAACGCGGGAATGTTCATTACCTGGGAGGTTGAAGCTCCGACGAGCGGGTTCTACCGGATCGCGACACGTTTCATGCAGTCGGATAACCGTGATTTCTATTCTATCCGTGAATTGAAGATTAACGGAGAGGTTCCGTTCGAAGAAGCGGCCTGCCTGAAGTTCAACTATGACTCCGGGTTCCAGGTGGATTACCTGGGAAGCGAGGAGGGAGAGGCGTATTACTTCTATCTGGAAGAGGGCGTGAATACGCTGACCATGACGGTTGTGCTTGGTGATTTGTCCTATGCATATGAGCAGACCTATATCAGCGTGGATAATCTGACGGCGCTGTACAGAAGACTGACCTCTATCATGGGAACCGACCCGGATCAGTACCGTGACTATGATATCCTTTCTTCTGTTCCGGATATGGTAGACATTCTGACACAGGAATATGTACGTCTGACCAGTGTTGCGGCATCTGTCGGCGATACGATTGAAGACAGTACGAAGGCGAGAAGCGTAACCAAGCTTCTGCTTCAGATGGAAGAGCTGATTGCAAACCCGGACGATATTTCGCTTCAGCTTTCCACTTACAATGATAACGTAACGGCTCTGGCCGACTGGGTTATGGGACTTGGAAGCCAGCCGCTTCAGCTGGATTATATCCTGCTGTGCGGAGAGGGATGCGAGCTGCCGAAGGCGGAAGGTAATATCTTCCAGAACATCAGCCACACATTCCTGTCCTTCATTGGTTCTTTCACCAATGACTACCGCGTAGTCAGCGCAGAGACATCCGGCGAGGAGAAGAAGACCCTTGAGGTATGGGTTGCGACTTCGTCCCGTGATGAATATGACGTAATTCAGACCTTGATCAACAGAGAGCTGGCGGATGCCGACTATGTTGTGAACTTCAGTATGGTAGGTGCGGATACGGTTATGCCCGCTACCCTGACCGGCAACGGCCCGGACGTAGCGATCCAGCTGAACTACTCCATGCCTACGAACTTCGCGTTCCGTGACGCGGCTTATGATTTAACGCAGTTTGATGATTTTGAAGAGGTTGCGTCCCGCTTCAGCAGCGACGGTAGCCTGACGGGTGCAATGGAATACTTCGAGTATGAAGGCGGCTATTACGCACTTCCGGGCCAGATCAGCTTCCCGGTTATGTTCGTCCGTACCGATATTCTTGCCGAACTGGGGCTTGAGGTTCCGCAGACCTGGGAGGAGCTTCTGGACATCCTTCCTTATCTGCAGGCGGAGAATATGAGCGCTTACTTCTGGACAACCGAGACTGTAACGCTTGGTGGTGCAACGAGTTCCTCCTCCAAGCCGATTAACCCGATCTTCATGTCCACGGTTTATCAGAACGGACTGGAGTTATACCGTGACGGCGGAGAGTACAGCAATCTTGACAACAGTGATATCCTTCAGATCTTTAAGGACTGGACGGAGTATTACACGAAGGAGAGCTTCGATCTGTCGGCCAACGTAGTAACAAGATTCCGTACCGGCGAGATGCCGATCATCATTCATGATTATACCTATCAGAACTCGATCCGCGCGGCTGCGCCTGAGATTGAAGGTGCCTGGGAGATCTACCCGATCCTCGGTGTGGAGCAGGAGGACGGCACAATTGATCGTACCGGCACGGCCATGGTATCTGCCTGCATGATTCTGAAGAATATCGTTGAGGCGAATGATACAGCGAACGAGGCATGGGAATTCCTGAAGTGGTGGACCGATGCGGATACTCAGTATGACTTCGCTGTAGCGCAGAAGGCAATCCTGGGCGACGCTGCGAACTACCCGGTTGCGAATTACGAAGCAATGATGCGTCTGGCGGAAGAGAATAACACGGTTGATACAATGGAAGCCATTATGGCGGATCTGAGGGGCGTTCCTCAGGTGCCCGGCGGCTACCTGATAGGACGTGAGGTTGAGAATGCATTCCTTTCCGTTGTGAACGATATGGTGGATCCGGTTGATACACTGTATTCCAGGGTACATGATCTGAATTCCGAGCTTGCGGTTAAGCGTGAGGAATTCGGTCTGACAGAATAGGGAGGTGCCATATGAAGGAAGCAAAAGGCGGCAAGAAGGCGGCTGTCAATCCGCATGGGAGCAAGTGGAACCAGCTGCTGTACGGCATGAAACAGAATCGAATATTCTATGTCATGATGGCGCCGTTTCTGATCTTTTTTGCGATTTTTACTGTATATCCGGTGCTGCAGGCGATCTATTACAGCTTCACTGATTATAACGTCCTGCAGGATCCGAACTTTGTAGGCCTGAAGAATTATAGTGAGCTGATCCTGCATGACTCTATCTTCCTGACGGCCATTCAGAACACATTCATTATCGCTGTACTGGTAGGACCGGGCGGATATATTCTTTCCTTCCTCCTGGCCTGGATGATTAACGAGCTGCCTCACTGGCTCGGGACGGTTCTGACCTTTATCTTCTACGCCCCGTCCATGTCAGGTAATGCGGTTATGATTTTTGCCATGATTTTCTCCAACGATGCGACGGGTTACTTAAACGGTATCCTTTTGGATTTGGGTATCCTGGACGAGGCGATCCTGTGGTTGTCGAATGAGGATACCGTACTCCTTCTGGTTATCATCGTGTCGTTGTGGACCAGCCTCGGTGTAGGCTTCCTGTCCTTCGTAGCCGGTATCAAGGGCGTTGATGAGGCGCAGTATGAAGCGGCGGCAATCGATGGTATCAGGAACAGATGGCAGGAGCTGTGGTATATCACTCTTCCTAACATGAAGCCGCAGCTGCTGTTCGGTGCTGTTATGTCGATTACGAACTCCCTGTCCGTAGGTGCCGTGGCAGACGGTCTGGTAGGCTTCCCGAGCCCCAATTACGCGTCTCATACCATTGTTAACCACCTGAATGACTATGGTCTGATTCGTCTTGAGATGGGCCGCGCAAGCGCCATAGCGGTTATCCTGTTCGCAATCATGATTGGATGCAACATGTTGATCCAGAAATTCTTGAGGAAGGTGGGAACGTAATGGCTATATCAATATCGCAAAAGAAATCGACGGACCGGGCGCGGGCGTCGAAGAGAAAGGATATGCAGACGAGCAGTACCGCGCGCAAGAGCTCAAGAAGCTTTTTGGGGAATGTGGCGCTCCTGGTGTTCCTGTTCGTGCTGGGATTCCTGTTCTTCTTCCCGGTACTGTACATGCTGAATCAGTCGGTTAAGCCGCTGAATGAGATGTATATGTTCCCTCCGAAGCTCTTTGTCCAGAATCCGACTACGAACAATTTCTCCGATTTGTTCCGTATTCTGGCCAACACGCTGGTACCTTTTACCAGGTATCTGTTTAACTCGCTGTTCGTAGTTGCGTTAGGCGCCCTGGGTCATATTATTATTGCGGCTATGTGTGCCTACCCGCTTGCAAAGTATAAGTTCCCGGGATCGGCGCTGATCTCCAGCCTGATTGTGTACTCCCTCATGTTCAACACCACGGTTACAATGGTACCGAACTTCATTACCATTTCCAGGCTGAACCTGATCGATACCTATGGAGCAATCATTTTCCCGACCTTCGCGTCTACCCTGGGTCTCTACCTTATGAAGAACTTCATGGAGCAGATTCCGGACAGCCTTCTGGAGGCGGCGAAGATTGACGGCGCGGGCCAGGGAACGATTCTTATCAGGATGGTTATGCCCCTCGTGAAACCGGCGTGGGTAACGGCGTTCATCCTGATATTCCAGAATCTGTGGACGAATACCGGTGACAAGTATATCTACGCAGAAGAATTGAAGAGCATGGGTTATTTGCTGACCCAGCTGGTATCATCTTCGAACGTGAGTTCCGTCCGTGCCGGCGTGTTATCGGCCGCATCGGTTATCATGTTCATGATTCCGGCAGTGATATTCCTGTTCATGCAGACGAATGTTATCTCTACCATGGCCACATCCGGTATGAAGGAATAGGAGGGATACGCAAGTGAGAAAGAATAGTAGACGTAATAGAATCGCAGGCGTCATCCTGATCCTGCTGATGACGGTGATGCTGCCGTTCCGTTCGGTAAGTGCCAACGATGGATATAACTACGATCGGAACGATGAGACCTACGCCACCCCGGAAGCTTACGAGTGGACGGCTTCCTTAAGGGCGGAGGATCTCGGTATCGAGAGCCTGAACGGAATCTCGGATATGTTCTACCGTGACGGCAGACTGTATGTTGCAATGATGGGCCGGATCCTGGTGCTGGATTCTGAGTTCCAGCAGGTTATGGTAATTGAGAATGACGTAACCTATCCCAGATCCGTCTATGTAACAGAGGAAGGCGACATCTATACGGCGGAGCAGTCCCTGGGAGCCATCGTACAGTATGACTCGAACGGTAATTATGTAAGATCGCTTGTGAACCCTGAGATTACGGGTCTGGGCGATGTAACCTATCAGCCTGTGAAGGCGGTTGTTGATGACGCGGGACGTATCTACGTGAAGGCACAGAGCGTATATGAAGGTATTATCGAGCTGGATCCGGAGGGCAACTTCCGCAGGTTCATCGGCGCGAACGACGTGAATCCTTCCCTGCTTGAGATCTTCTATCGTTCCATCGCGACGCGTGAGCAGATTTCCCGTATGCAGCTTTGGCTGCCTACCGACTACAGTGATATTACCCTGGATTATGATGGGTACCTGCTTGCTACCATTCAGGAGGCTTCCACGAAAGAGCCGATCCGTAAGCTGAATGGTACGGGCGAGGACGTAATGCAGACCTACGAGTATATTACAGGGCCTGTCGGCGACCATGAGGGAGGCGCTACGATTTCCACGCTGATCTCGGTTGCGGCGGCGGAGGACGGCAGATTTGCCGCGCTCGATTCCCAGGAATCCCGTATCTTCGTGTACAGCGAGGACGGACTTCTTGCCTATACGCTCGGCGGTTCCGGTTCCGGAATCGGAGATCTGAGCAGCCCGATTGATATCGCGTTCATGGAGGATTATATCCTGGTTGCCGATACGGTAACGGCATCCATTGAAGTATTCTCCCCTACGGAATACGGCAACCTGATTAACGTAGGACTTCGTTATCAGAGAGATTATGACTATGCGGCAGCCGCAGAATGCTGGAGACAGATCTGTGACATTACGCCGGCTTCGATTATAGCGAACATGGGCATGGGCCGTTACTACATGCGTACCGGCGAGTATGAAGCCGCAATGGCAAGCTATGAGAGAACGGGCGAGCGAGCGTTCTATTCAGATGCATTCGCGATGGTTCGTGATTTATGGATGGAGGACAACCTCGGAGCCGTAATCCTGGTTGTTATTGCCGTGATTATTGTACTCTGGCTGATTGTATTCGCCATCCGGAAGCTTGCAAAGAAGGGCGTCTTTGAAGGCAAGGGATGGGTTAAGGTCTTAAGGAAGATTCGCTACAACGCGTTCACCTGGCCCGGATATATGATGTCCAAGCCCTTCAAGGCATTCGACGATGTGAAGTATGAGGGCGCGGGAAGCGTGGGCTTCTGCTTCGTGATTCTGGTGCTGTTCGCATGGACGGCCGTAGTCAGTGCTCAGTATGGGTCGTTCGTTGTGAATGATTCCTACGGAAGCAGGGTCAATATCCCGATGGTTCTGGTCAGTACGGTACTTCCTTACCTGATCTTCATCCTGGGCAACTGGGCAGTCTGCGTTCTGATCGATGGTAAAGGTAACATGAAGAGCATCTTTAAGGTTCTGATGTACGCGCTGTATCCGTCCATCTACCTGAATCTTGCGGCTACCTTACTGTCACAGGTCATTACATCCGATGAAATTGCGCTTCATGGTTTCCTGGTCGGACTTGGCATGGTAATGTTTGTCTTCTACGCATTCGTAGGACTTGTCATGGTTCACCAGTTCACCTTCTCGAAGGCGGTTGGTTCTCTGATCCTGAGCGCCGTGGCGATGGTAATCATAATCTTTATCGGAGTATTAGTTGTAACTCTGCTGACGGATTTCGTCAATGACATCGGAACGATTATTGATGAAGTCAGATTAGTCCTATAGGAGGCAGCGCATGAAGAAAAGAAATAAAATAATACAGACGGCGGCAATTCTTATGGGATGCCTTATCCTGGGAGGCTGCGGAGAAGAGGTACAGGAGGGACCGGCGTATACGGAAAGAACTCCTGGTGAGCCGGCTGATTATTCCGGATCGGAGTTCATCTCTCTGGCACAGGGAGAGACCATGGAGCTGCTGCTGAATCCGGATGACGCCACACTCCGCTGGCAGAACATGGAATCCGGAGATTATCTGGATACCCGTCTGATGGACGCGGAATCCGGAGATACCACCTTAAGGTCCGATGTTGTGGCATCGTTCTTCAACGGCGGTACCCGGAATGACAGTATGTATAATACCTATGATTCCATGAACAGCTATGAGTATGGAATTGAGACAGAGGGTGTTGCATACGAGCAGCTGGATAACGGAGTCAGAGTGGTCTATACGCTTGGTTCCGACGCGGTTACCTATGAGATGTTCCCGTACAGAATTACGGATGAGAGAATTAACGAGCTGGTTCTTCAGTACCTGGATGATTTCCAGATTCAGGCATTCGAGATGCAGTACCGTCAGTTAAGCGACGGCAGCTGGCTGAGGCAGACCGGTGAGGACAATCCTCTCTCCGGTATGGCGGCAACGCAGCTGTATGATATCTTCTATAATGTAGGCCAGTACACCTACGAAGAGCTGGAAGCGGATAATACAGAGTGGGACAGACTGGATGAGATGCCTGAGGTTCAGGAAATCGTAATCGCGATGGACTATTACCTCGAAGGCGACGAGTTGGTTGTCTATGTGAATGTGGGAGAGATTTCCTACAATGAAGATTATCCGTTAAGATCTCTGGATATTCTTCCGTACTTCCTGTCAACTCAGGAGACGGACGGATACCTGTTCGTACCGGACGGAAGCGGTGCTCTCATTGATCTGGACAGCACGAAGACCAGAGAGTATCAGTTCACCTCCAGATACTGGGGCGGCGATGTGTTACAGAACGCGGAGACATACAGCTCCACGACACCTCATATGTCTCTTCCGGTATTCGGTATGAAGACAAGTGATTATGCCGTACTTGGAATCATTGAGGAAGGCGCGGAGGTTGCAACACTGAATGCTTATATCAACGGTTCCTATAACAATCTGCCTTACAGCAGAGTGAGCTTAAGCTTCGCGATCAGAGAGTCCCAGAACCTGGGAAGCTTCGTATCAGCGCTTGTTAACTACTCTCAGAGAAAGGCTTCGACCGATACCTACAAGGGTGAGATCAAGCTTCGTTACAGCTTCCTGACCGGAGACGACGCGAATTACAGCGGTATGGCAAAGGCTTACCAGAGTTATCTGGTTGAGAACGGAACGCTGACTGCGTCGGAGACAGAGGAAGAAGCTCCGATCTTCCTGCAGCTTCTTGGAGCAGTTGACGTAGAGAAATATGCGGCAGGTATTCCGTATGACGGCATTGAGGCTCTTACCACCTTCGATGAGGCCGAGACGATCCTGTCAGAGCTGACCGACTTAGGTGTTCAGAACATGAAGGTTGAGTACAGCGGAATCGCCAATAACGGTATTAACCAGTCAGGCGTAGAGAGTGTATCCATTATGTCTGAGCTTGGCGGTAGAAGCGGACTTGAAGATCTGGTTGAGTACGCAGAGAGCATCGGTTCGGATATTTATCCGGAGCTGAAGCTTCAGACGACGAATCTGGGCAAGGGTCTTGCAAGATCGAACCGCAGCTTCTTCATCAGTGGACAGGTAGCGGAGATTTACAGCTTCGATCCGGTTGAGCATATGCCTTATCTGACTCAGCAGGAGCTTGAGGTCTTCCATACCTATATTGTAAGCCCTGCTTACCTGACGACGTATCTGTCGAACTTTACGGAGAGCTACAACAGCCTTGGAATCGGAAATCTGGCTTCTTCGGATTTCATGACGTTCTTCTCGGCGAACTACCAGAACAACGCGAACCTTTCGATTACGAATGCGATTCCGGCCTACGAGGAGAGCCTGAATATGATTGCGGAGCAGAATTCCCTGATGCTTTCCAATCCTTCTTCGCTGGCTTATTCTCAGGTGGATTATCTGACGGATATCCCGACTCAGAACAGCGGGCTGCGTGTGCTGGATGCATCCGTACCGTTCATTCAGATGGTTCTGAGCGGTTGCAAGACGTATTCGACAGAGACCCTGAATCAGGATTCCTATGATGTAACAGAGGATGTGATGAGGGCGATCGAGACTGGCAGCGCATTGAAGTTCAGACTGATGGCTGATGAGACCTCCGCACTTGAGGATACTTCCCTGAGCGATGTGTTCGCGGCTGAGTATGATGCGTGGAGAGAGCTGATCGGAACCCATTATCAGGCTTACGAAGAGTTCTATCAGGCAGTACAGGGCGCGTCTCTGGTTCGCCATGAATATCTGGATGAGGATCGCGAGCTGGTCTATACAGAGTGGTCGAACGGTGTGACGGTAAGGCTGAACTATGGAGACGAGAGTGCGGTGATTGAGGGAACAACGGTCCCGGCAGCCAGCTATATCGTACAGTAGGAGGTTGGATATGAGCAAGAATAAAACTAATAATACAGCTTCTTCGCAGGCGGCTATGCCTGCGAAGAAGAAGAGGGGCTATGCCGCTCTCAGCTATACAAAGAAGAAGGGACTGTGGGGATTTATTCTCCTTTGTCCGTGGCTGATCGGTTTCCTGGGCTTCTTTCTGATTCCGCTGGTACAGACCTTCTACTATGCGTTATTTGATATGAGGCTTGCGAATAACGGGTTCTCCTTCGATTTCGTTGGTATTGAGAACTTCCGGTACATCCTTACGGTAGACCCGGATTATAATCAGGAACTGATTGCAGCGCTTCAGGATATGGCTTTGAACGTGCCGATTCAGATCTTCGTTGCGCTGTTCCTGGCTATCATGCTGAACGCGAAGTTCCCGGGCCGCGGATTCTTCCGTACCATCTTCTTCATTCCGATTATCCTGTCTACGGGTATTCTGACCATCGAGGTTACAGGTCTTGAGACCTTCAACCTGGCGGCGGAGGAGACGGAAGGAGTTATGAGTGCCGCGTTCTTCACGGAGACGCTCTCCAACAGTGGTATCCCTTCGGAACTGCTTAGTATGATACAGAGCTTTGTAAGCTCCATCTTCGAGGTTATTACAACCGCAGGTGTGCAGATCCTGATCTTCCTTTCCGGACTTCAGGGAATCTCGCCTTCTCTGTATGAGGTTGCGAAGCTTGAGGGCTGTACTCAGTTCGAGTGCTTCTGTAAGATTACACTGCCTATGATTTCCCCGATGATTCTGGTGTGTCTGGTATACAGCTTATCGGATACATTTGCTAAGGCGGAGATTTCAGAGCTGATTGATACGACGATGTTCACGAGTGCCCAGTACGGAAGAGGAGCTGCAATGAGTGCGGTGTACTTTGCAATGTCGGTCGGTATTACGTTACTGTTGACCCTTATTGTATCAAAGGTGGTGTTCTACTATGACAACTAAAGCATTGAAAGTGGATAATACCGCATCGCGGTTCAATAAAGAAGATTTTAAGAAGAGGTACAACAAGCACGTAATCCGCAAGAGATCGATGGCGTTTCTCTCGACACTGTTCCGTTATGTACTGCTGATCACACTCGGATTCGTAATCCTGAAGCCGGTGTATGATATTGTGAAGCAGACCATTACCGCGCAGAATGCACTTGGTATGGGGAACTCCGTGTGGATTCCGAATGCGGTGTCCAGACAGTCCATCCTGGAGGCATGGCTGATTCTGGATTATCCGTCCTCCCTGTTATACAGTCTGATTAACGCGGCGGTTCTGGCATTTCTCCAGACCATGTGTGCGGCCTTTGCTGCATACTCCTTCGCGAGACTGAAGTTCAAGGGAAGCGGACTTCTGTTCGGCTTCGTTGTATTTACGATTATTGTGCCGCCTCAGTCCATGATGCTTGCACAGTATATCTCCCTTCGTAATTTCGATATCTTCGGAATTATCGAGGCGATTACCGGCTCCCCTGCTAACCTGATTGGTTCCATGTGGGCGAATTACCTGCTCGCAGCGACCGGTGTCGGTGTTAAGGGCGGTCTGTATGTGTACCTGTTAAGACAGAGCTACCGTCAGCTTCCGGTATCCATCGAGGAAGCGGCTTATGTAGATGGCGCAGGTTTCCTGAAGACCTTCTTCAAGATCGTGCTTCCGGGTGTGTCCTCTACGCTCCTGACGGTTGCGGTGCTGAGCTTCGTATGGAACTATTCCGATACCTACTATGCATCGCTGTTAAGTTCGACCACCAGAAATCTGTGCCTGAATCTCCAGTTCGTACAGGGCAACATGCGCTGGGCGATTATGGATATCGAGGACAAGATGCCTCTGGATTATATGATATCGTGGGATTCGCCCATGATTCAGAACGCGGTTGCTTCGGCCTGCGCGCTGCTCGTTATTCTGCCTCTGATCATCATGTACGTCTTCGTTCAGAAGCGCTTTGTACAGGGTGTTGAGCGCAGCGGTCTCGGCGGCGAATAATCGAAGAGTGTTGAATGTCTCAAGGATGAGAGAATACCGCAGGGGGGCAGGGAATGCCTTCCTGCGGTTGTTTCATGGAGGAAACAGTATGAGTGCGCTGACGTATGACAATGAACATTTTTATCTTGACGGAAAAGAGTTCCGTATTTTATCCGGAAGTATTCATTATTTCCGGGTTGTTCCGGAGTACTGGGAGGACAGGCTTCGCAAATTAAAGGAATGCGGAATGAATACGGTAACAACCTACACCCCCTGGAATCTCCATGAGAGGAAGCAGGGATGCTTTGATTTTAGCGGAATGCTCGATATTGGAGCGTATATTGATAAGGCGAAGGAGCTCGGACTGATGGTGATTCTGCGTCCGGGTCCGTATACCTGCGGAGAATGGGAGATGGGAGGACTGCCGTCGTGGCTCCTTCGGATCCCCGGAATTCGTCTGCGCTGCTGCCAGGAGGATTATCTTGAGGCGGTGCGCAATTATTTTAAGGAGCTTTTCAAGTATATCAGGCCGCGTCTGTATGAGAACGGCGGCAATATTATCGCCGTACAGCTTGAGAATGAATATGGCAGCTACGGCAATGATTCTGAATATATGGAGCGGGTGGCAGAGATCTATCGGGAATTCGGGATGACCGGGATGTGGTTCACATCGGATGGACCTGGATATTTCATGCTGAACGGAGGGGGATATCCGGGCTGTCTTGCGGCCGCGAATTTTGGGAGCAATCCAAAGGATAACTTCGCACTGCTTCGCGCGGCAAGGCCTAATCAGCCGCTGTTCTGCGCGGAGTACTGGAACGGCTGGTTCGATCACTGGTATGAAGAGCACCACTCTCGTGGAGCCTCGGATACGGCTCAGGTCTATGAGGAGATGCTTCGCATGGGCGCGAATGTGAACTTCTATATGTTCCATGGCGGAACGAACTTCGGACTGATGAATGGAGCCAATTTTGAGAACGGGCATCTGTGCCCGACTGTCACAAGCTATGATTATAACGCCCCGCTGACAGAAAGCGGGGATCTGACGGAGAAGTACCTTGCGGTCCGCGCCGTGAATGAGAAGCTGTTCGGGCCTCTTGAGCCTATGACCGTCCGGAACCTGCCAAGGCATGCCTATGGCAGAGTGGAATTCACGCAGAGCGCGGCGCTCTTTGATCAGTTATCCGCGTTATCTAAGCCAGTGGTCAGCTCTTATCCTCAGACAATGGAGGAGATTGGACAGAATTACGGCCTGCTTCTGTACCGTACCGTGCTGAAGAAGCGGATGGAGGTGCTGGAGCTGTCGATTGATGAGCTGAACGACCGCGCGTTGATCTATCGGAACCGGAAGCGTCTTGGCATTATGGAGAATACCGGCAAGCGGATGGATGACATTCGTCTTGGGGTTGCAGAGAATGAGGAATGCGTGCTGGATGTTCTGGTTGAGAATCTCGGGCGTGTGAATTACGGAGGACATATTCTGGATCGGAAGGGAATCGGCAGAGGGGTCCGGCTGGCGAATCAGTATCTGTTCGGCTGGACGATGTATCCGTTCGATCCGATGGAATACAGTGTATATCCGGGAACCGGGGATTCCGGTCTGCTTGCGGACAGCATTGCCTGGAGCGATGTAACGGAATACGCGGGACTCGAAGAGGAGAGGGGACCGGTCTTCTATCGGGGAAGCCTGCAGGTTGAGTGCGCGCAGGATACCTTTTTGAAGACAGAGGGGTTCGCCAAGGGGTATGTATGGGTGAACGGATTCCTCTTAGGAAGGTACTGGAATACGGCAGGGCCGCAGAAGACCCTGTATGTTCCCGGGCCGCTTCTGCATCCGGGAGAGAATGAACTGATTCTTCTGGAGCTGGACGGCTTTGCCGGAGAAGGACATCCCGGGGTGTGGCTGACGGATCAGGAGGAGCTTTAGAATATGAATGAAGACAAGAATGTGTCAGGAAATGTGAGCAAAGAACGGATGCCCGGATATACGGGCGGGGTTCTTGCGAATCCGGATTATCATCACGGGGAGATTCCGCCCGCAAGAGGAGTGAAATGCGTTCAGGCGGTGCGGGCGAACCGGCAGGAAGGGGAAGCAGACAGCACGGGAACGACGTATAAGCATGCGCCGGATCTGGCATATTTTCATGGCAGGTTCTATATCCAGTATCTGTGCAATGCCGTAGATGAGCACGAGCCGGGCGGATACTCCATGCTGGCTTCCTCGGAGGACGGAATTCATTTCACGTACCGGGTATCCTTCCCGCCGTACCGGCTTCCGAAGGCGGAGATTCAGGATTATAAGGGGCTGGTGCATCGCTTCGAAGGAACGGAATACGGATTCATGCACCAGAGAATGGGGTTCTACAAGAGCGGGGACGGCAGGATGCTGCTGTGCGGCTTCTACGGCTGGAGCCCCGAGCGATGGATGACAAATTGGGATAATTATGGGATCGGACGGGTTGTAAGAGAACTGTATGCGGACGGAGAGATGGGGGATATCTACTTTATCCTGCCTAATGATCAGGCAGGCTGGAGCAGGGATCAGCTCAATTACCCGATGTATACGGAATGCGGGGATGAAGGATTCATAAGAGCGTGCGAGGAGCTGCTTTCGAATTCTCTGTATGTCCAGCAGTGGGCGGAGGAGAACGGGGACGGCTACGAAGGAATCCGGATTAAGCACCCCGCATCGGGGACCTACCAGGCATTCTGCTGGTATCATGTGACGGATCAGGTGGTGGTCGGCTTATGGAAGCACTCCTTCGCCGCGGTCAGCCAGGATAACGGAAAGACCTGGAGCGACGTCACCTTCGTGCCGAGCCTGGTGATGAGCGGGCAGAAGATCTGGGGGCAGAAGACAGCGGACGGGAAGTT
>CALWGS010000049.1 GCA_944380155.1 uncultured Lachnospiraceae bacterium | reverse complement strand
CCGTTTGTCATACACCTCCGTGATGGCGGTGAGAAGCGTTTCGTTCGTGAGCTCTTCCTCCTTCAGGATATAGCTGTATCCCTGGCGTTCGAAAGATTCGGCGTTCAGAAGCTGATCGCCGCGGCTTTAGGCAGCCGGAAGGGGGATCAGGATATTGGGCTTTCTTAAGGCAAGCAGCTCGCAGATCGCGTTAGCGCCGGCGCGGGAGAGAACCAGGTCCGCAGCGGCCAGCAGATCGGGAAGCTCCTTGCTGATGTACTCATATTGGGCATAACCGGGAGTGCCGGCGTATGCGGAATTCATCTTCCCCCTGCCGCACAGGTGGATAATCTGAAAGCGCCTGACCAGGGTCGGCAAAAGATTCCAGACCGCTTCGTTCACCGCAGCTGCGCCCGTACTGCCTCCCATAACCAGAAGAACCGGACGGTTAGCCGTAAAGCCGCAGAAATCAAGCCCCCTGATGCGGCTTCCCGCAAACAGCTCCGGCCGGATCGGCGTTCCGGTCAGTACGGCCTTCTCCTTGGGCAGGTAGTTTAAGGTCTCCGGGAAATTAGCGCAGATCGTCCGAGCGGAGGGAATGCATATCCTGTTGGCAAGTCCCGGCGTAATGTCGGATTCGTGAATGACTGCAGGGACATGATGGCGTCTGGCCGCGAGGACAACGGGAACGGCAACGAAGCCGCCCTTCGAGAAGATGACATCCGGTTCCAGCTGTCGGATCAGGGCGGACGCTTCCTTACAGCCCTTCAATACCCGGAAGGGATCCGAAAAATTCTTCGGATCGAAGTAGCGTCTGAACTTGCCGGAGGAGATCCCGTAGTAGGGAATCCCGGCCGCGGTGATGAGATCCCGTTCGATTCCCTGATAGGATCCGATGTAATGGACCTCCCAGCCGTCCTCCTTAAGCCGCGGGAGCAGGGCAAGATTCGGCGTGACATGGCCGGCCGTTCCCCCGCCGGTCAGAATAATCCGTTTCATTTGGCGCAGGCCTCCCATTCCTTGAGCGCACGGGCCAGCTGATCCGGACATGAGGTAGGCTTAAAGCCGCACTTCACGCCCTCAAGGCGGCGGATGACCTCATCCACAGGCATTCCCTCAACCAGCCTGCAGATCCCCTGCGTATTGCCGCTGCAGCCGCCGACGAAGGCAACTTTCTGTACCTTATTATCTTCTGTGATCTCGAATTGAATCTCTTTGGAGCATACTCCGGATGTTTTATATTTCATGTCAGTATTCTTCCTTTCTCTCTTGGATGCGGTTGTATAAACCAGTTTCTTTATTGTACCCCATATGGAGCAAATTTGCAATTCCTATTTGTTGACGGAATATCGGTGCTATGCTATGATAAGGCGGAATCAATCACTTTTATTGAGAAGAAAGGCGGATGCGGCAATATGGATCAGAAGAGAATCGGTATCATCGGCGCGATGGAAGAGGAAGTCGCCCGGTTCAAGGAACAGATGACGGATACCGTGATATCGAAGAGGGCGGGAATGGAATTCATTCAGGGAATGCTGTGCGGCAGGGATACGGTGGTGGTGCGTTCCGGAATCGGGAAGGTGAACGCGGCTGTGTGCGCACAGATCCTGTGCGATGTCTATGAGGTGGATTACATCATGAATACCGGAGTGGCGGGATCTTTGAATGCGGAGATTGAAATCGGAGATATTGTGATATCAGAGGAGGCCCTGCAGCATGACATGGACGCAACGGGATTCGGTTATGCTCCGGGCGTGATTCCCCGGATGGAGACATCGGTGTTTCCGGCTGATCCGAGGCTGGTAACGCTTGCTGCCGAAGCCTGCGCGAAGGCGAATCCGGATATTCGGGTGTTCCGCGGCCGGATCTTAAGCGGAGATCAGTTTATCTCTGATAAGAACACCAAGGAACGGCTGGCGGAGAACTTCCGGGGGCTGTGTACGGAGATGGAGGGCGGCGCGGTCGCGCAGACGGCCTACCTGAACGGAGTGCCCTATCTCATTCTGCGCGCGATATCAGACAAGGCGGATGACAGCGCGTCGATGGCCTATGACACCTTCGAGGAAATGGCAATCCGGCATACCGTCCGGCTGGTGACTGAGCTGCTTCCCCGGTTGTGACAAAAAATACTTGCATTCAGAATTGGCTTGTGTTAAAGTATGCCGTAGCTGACAAGACAGCTATATAGACACATGACCGAAGGCTGTAACCGGCTCATGTGCAGCAAGGTATATTTTAAGGGAGGAAGCCATATGGACGGATTGAAGAAGGTATGGAACAAGATTTTTATTGACGGGCTGGGGGCGATGGGCTTCGGCCTGTTCGGCACACTGATTATCGGTACGATTATCGAACAGATTGGAACGTTGATCGGGGGCGATGCGGGCAGCATGATTGTGTTGTTCGGACGATTTGCCCAGGCGCTTACGGGTGCCGGAATCGGTGTGGCGACAGCGTATAAATTTAAAGAGAGTATGCTTGTTACCGTGTCGGCCGCGAGTGCGGGCATGGTCGGGGCGTTTGCCGCGAAGATCCTGGAGGGAGGGGTTCTGGAAGGAACCACGCTTCATCTTGCGGGACCGGGCGAGCCGCTGGGCGCGTTCCTGGCGGCGCTTGTGGCAATCGGCCTGGGACATCTGGTGTCGGGGAAGACTCAGATTGATATCCTGGTCACTCCCCTGGTATCGATTACGGCGGGTTCCGTGACGGGACTTCTGCTCGGACCGCCGATTTCCGGATTCATGGCGTGGCTTGGAAGCCTGATCAACTGGGGAACCGAACAGCAGCCCTTCCTGATGGGCATCATCGTGTCGGTTCTGATGGGAATGATTCTCACTCTCCCGATCAGCTCGGCCGCGCTCGGCATTATGCTGGGACTGGACGGAATTGCGGCGGGAGCGGCGGCAGTCGGATGCTGCGCGAATATGGTTGGCTTCGCCGTGGCCAGCTACCGGGACAATAAGATTGGAGGGCTGCTGGCACAGGGTCTTGGCACCAGTATGCTGCAGGTTCCGAATATCGTGCGCAAGCCGATTATCT
>CALWGS010000048.1 GCA_944380155.1 uncultured Lachnospiraceae bacterium | reverse complement strand
AAGCATTGCGATCTCGTTCGGAGTCAGACTTTTGCCGCATTCTTCGAGGAATCCCTTCGCGTACAGACGGAACAGCTCCATGTCACAGGATACCTTGCTCAGATCCGTCTCGTCCTCCGCGCCCGTACTGGCTCCGAACCGGATGGAATCTCCGAAATCATTCACGGAAAGCCCGGGCATCACCGTATCCAGATCAATGACACAGACCGCTTCGCCGGTCGTTTTGTCAAACAGGACATTATTGAGCTTCGTGTCATTATGTGTGACGCGCAGCGGAAGCCGTCCGTCTGCCTGCATATCTGTCAGCAGATGGGTGAATTCTCTGCGCGTGCGGATGAACGCGATTTCATCCATGACCCCTTCTGCCCTGTTCATACGATCGGAGGATACGGCCTGTTCAAAGCGTTCGTAGCGGATCGGGGTATTGTGGAAGTCGGGAATGGTCTCGTGCAGCGTGTGAGCGGGATAATCGGAGAGCTGCTTCTGGAAATGTCCGAACGCTCTTGCACTCTGATAAAAATGCTCCGGCTCCATGACCCGTTCATAGCTGACCGTATCTCTGACAAAATAACAAAGCCTCCAGTAAGCGCCCTTCTCATCCATGTAGTAGTCCTTCCCGTCCTTAGCCGGAAGAAAATTCATGGTATCCCGTTCCGGGTCGCCTCCTTCGGCTATGATCTTACGGCGGAGAAATGCGGTGATTCCGCAGATGTTCTCCATCAGAAGCTCAGGAGCCTTAAAAATTGTGGGATTCATCCTCTGAAGGATGTAAGTATATTCCCCTTCTCTGGTCTTAAGCAGGAAGGTGTCATTAATATGTCCATTCCCATAAGGGGCAAGACTTTCCGGAGTGCCCCGGAATTCAAACTGGCGGATGATGTCGGAATGGCCGGAAAAAGGATCGTGTTGCATGGTGATTCACCTCGTTGTTCTTTCGTGTGTGATGCGGGGGTTATCTGCTTTGTGACAGGATACGTTTCGATGCAATCTTGAAGCCAGATTATCGTATCTTTCTCAACATTATATGATCTCCCTGCGCAAAACGCAATATGATTTCTGGCTGAGAGGTGCGGTAAAAGAGGAGATGGCAGAAGGAAACTCTTTGTTTTTCCTTTTTGATAACTTGATAGCGGATTTGAAAGCGGATATAATAAAGAGGGATAAGGAAAAGGATGGGTAACGAAACAGGGATCATGTGACTGTAAGGAGATAAGGGGGCGCAGAGACGTATGATTGATTTGCAAAAATTGAATCATTATAGAGAGAATAATCAGCTGGAAGTAAAAAAAGCATCGGGCGGCTTGCCGAACAGTGTATGGGAAACCTATTCTTCTTTTGCGAATTCACTGGGCGGGATGATTCTGTTTGGCGTGAGTGAGGAAGAGGACGGCGGGCTGCGAATCGTCGGACTTCCGAATCCGGAACGAATGGAAAAAGAGTTCTGGAATACGATCAACAACAATCAGAAGATTAGCCGAAATATACTGTCGAGTCAGCATGTTGTAATCCATGAGATAGAGGGAAAGAGGATTCTTGTCATTACTGTTCCCAAAGCAGACCGCAGAGACAGGCCTGTCTATGTGGGATCGAACCCCTTTACCGGTTCCTATCGGCGGAATGGGGAAGGAGATTATCACTGTACTTCGGAAGAGGTGCGCATGATGCTGCGGGATCAGGCGGAACGTTCTGAGGACACGCGTTTGATTGAGCAGATGGATCTGGATGTCTTCGATTATGATAGTGTGGCCCGATACCGGAACCGTATGAAAATCAATCGTCCCGGGCATGTCTGGGAGGATTTTGATGATGCGCAGTTTTTGTATCGGCTGGGTGCGGCTGGACGTTCTGAGGATGGAGCGATGCATCCTACCGCGGCCGGCTTGCTGATGTTTGGTTACGACTATGAAATCGTGAAGGAGTTTCCGAATTATTTTCTGGATTACCGTGAGCAGCTGGATGGTACGAGACGATGGACAGATCGGATTTGCTCCGGAACGGGAAATTGGAGTGGTAATTTATATGATTTTTATTTTCGAGTCTATCATAGACTTGTACAAGATATTAAAGTTCCATTTGTAATAGAGAATGGTCTGGAACGTGTGGATGACACGCCTGTGCATATAGCAGTCCGGGAAGCGCTTGCGAATTGTGTCATTAATGCCGACTATTACGGCAGACAGGGGCTTGTCATCGTGAGAAGGCCGAGCGAGCTGGTATTTTCAAATCCCGGCAGCTTCCGGATTGATATACAGGATGCCGTCAGCGGGGGAATTTCGGATCCGCGAAATACTACGCTCATTAAAATGTTTAACCTGATTAATATCGGCGAACGTTCCGGAAGCGGAATTCCTATGATTTACTCTGTCTGGAAACGGGAAGGCTGGAAGAGGCCGACGCTTGAAGAAACCTTTAATCCGGATCGAAGCAGCCTCCGCCTGGCATTTGAAATCCGGGAGGAAGCGTCGATAAGCTATGTTAGTGAGAAAGCGTCGATATACCACGTCGATAAAACGATATCTAAGCGGCTCCTCGCGTATCGGTTGCTGATCATGGATTATGTGGAAGAGCATGGTTCTGTATCCACCCAGGAACTGCTTGGGGTTTTGGGATTGGAATCTACCCAGGTGAGGAAGATTCTCCGGGAGATGGCTGCGGATGATCTGCTCATTGCCCAGGGCGGCAATAGAAACCGCCGGTACCAGATGAATCCTGACGTGAAATGTGCCGGAAAGTCCTTGTATAGGCACACAAAGCTGTGGTAGAATAGAAAGGATCCCGTACCAACATACGGGCGAAGGAAAGGAGGACAGTAAGATGGCGGTGAAGGTAATCACAAGCGAGAATTTTGAGCAGGAGGTACTGAAGGCAGAGAAGACGGTTCTGGTCGATTTCTGGGCAGAATGGTGCGGACCCTGCCGGATGCTTTCTCCGGTTGTGGATCAGGTGGCAGAGGAGCTGGGCGATCAGATTACGGTCGGCAAGGTCAACGTGGACGAGCAGCCCGATCTTGCGCAGAAGTTCGGTATTATGAGCATCCCGACCCTTCTGGTATTTAAGAACGGAAGCGTTGTTCAGACATCCGTGGGCGTAAGGCCGAAGCAGGAGATTATAAATCTGGTCAAATAGGCATACCGGCAATACAAAAGCGGGCAGAAGCGAGAGAGTTTCTGCCCGCTTTTTTTGCGGAGCTTTGTCCGGTATATGTGCAGAATAAGTCAGTGATTCCACGGTTTCGTTCATTGCATGATATCCCCGCTTCTTATATAGTAAGAGTAATGAGATAGAAACGGAGGGTAACTGGAAATTGGAGAAAGTATTCGTTGATTTGTGCAGGGAATGGATCATGGAACGGGGAGAGCGCAGGTGGAGCTTTTGTTCTCTTTGTTCCCGCTTGAGACGGTGAAGACGAACCGCTGGGAGTTCGTAACGGGATTCCTGATTGAGGGGCTGGATGGGGAGATTGAGGTCACGGAATGCCTGGCACGGCGCAGAAATGGAGTATTCGCCCAATTCCCGATCTGCGGCAAATCCGGGGAAGAGGGGGAGAGGATTACTTATGAGGGAATGGTATATAACTGCTCCTTGGAGCCGCTGATTGTCTCGGCCTCACAGGTATATGAGGGCTGGGAGTCTTTGATTGCGGAAATTACGCTGTCTGATGGGGACGCCTCTGAGGGAATCCTTCTCACTCCCGGATCCGGATTCTTGGAAGGGGGAACGTCGGACTGTATGAGGATTCCGTGGAGTTCAAGACACTTCGCGCCCTGCCGCATCCGTATATCTATCATAACCGGGACGGATGGGGCAAGGTAAGGAAGAATATCAGCGAGAATGAGGCTTACCGCACCGCGTTCGAGGCTTACCGCAGGAAGGCGGATTCCTGGGTGATAGAGCCGCCCATGGAAGGAATGGACTTCTGCTATGTGACAAGTACAGAGAGCTTCGTGATGTCCGCCGCCTATGTGTACGCGGTGACGGGGGAGCGGGAATATGCGCGCAAGATTGCCCGGTTCTACCGGCAGTTCTCCGATCCGGTGAACGGGTATCCGGCAAGGAAGAAGGGATGCAGCCAGTCCTATGTGCAGGAGGGGCATTTCTTCAAGCATCTGGCGATTCCCTTTGATATTATCTATGATTCCGGGGAGATGAACGAAGCGGATAAGGCGGCCATGGAAGGGTGCTTCCGCCTGTATCTGGAGATGCTGGATACGCATATTCTGGACGGGCATATATCCAACTGGATTCTGTCCGAGCTGGTGGGGGCGTTCTTCTGCGCTCTGGCGCTTCAGGATATTGAGCGGGCGCTGCGCTTCGTCTTCGAGACGGGAGGCATTATCGAACAGTTCCGTCACGGCATCTTTGACGACGGCTGGTGGCATGAGTGCTCGGTCGGATATAATACCTGGGTATCCTCCATGATGCTTCATACGGCACATGCGCTGCTTCCGTTCGGCTACAACCTGATTCATACTTATTTCCGGATTCCGTATAATCAGGAGGTAAGCGCTTCGTATCCGGGGCGGCCCCAGGAGGTGAAGTCCGGTATGTTCAACCAGAAATGGGGAGGGATCCGAAAGGGATATGTCTGCATCAAGGATATGTTCGATGCGACGCTTCCGTTCCTGGATTACAGGGGAGTTCTGTTCGGAATCGCGGATTCGGACGAGAAGCGGCTCTCCGGCGTGCATTTCGGATCCACTTATGATTTGGCGTATCATTACTACCGGGATCCGAATTACCTTCCGATTATCGCGGGAAGCGATCCGGATCCCATCTTCGGGGATCCGGGACTGCCCAAGGCGGAATCGACACTGTGTACGGGCGATGCGTATTCCGATAACATCGGCCTTGCCATGCTTCGCAGCAGGAAGCCGGGAAGAGAGCAGCGGGAGCAGATTCAGGCCGTTCTCCGGTACGGAGCCCACGGAGGCGCACACGGGCATTTTGATATTACGGATCTGCTGTCTATTATGAGGTACGGCAGGAGCTTCTTCAATCCGGAGAACTGCTGGTGGGGATACGCACATTTTATGTATAAGTTCTATGTGCAGTGTTCGCTCTCAAAGAATATGGTCGTGGTGGATGAGAAGATGCAGATACCGGCGGATTCGAGGAAGATTCTCTGGGAGAGCGGGGACGGATTGTCGGCTGCGGGAATTGAGGTGAAGACCCGCTGGTCGTATCCGCCCTATGGCGGCATGGTCTACTATCAGGACGGCCAGAGTGCTGCGAAGGAGGAGCTTGCCAGGCGCTGCCGCATGAACGGATGTTATCTTCCGATTGTGACGGGGGAGGGAAGCCCGGTCTATGGGGAGATGAGCGACTATACGGAGCCTGTGCTTCAGAGAAGGATTCTGGCTGTTACGGATGATTATGTGGTTCTCTTCGACTATCTGGAAGGCGGGAGGGAGCATCAGTATGACAGCCTTTTGCAGATAAAGGGATTTGTTGGACTGGAAGGCGGGAAGGTCACTCCTGCGGGGCATACGGAGCAGATGAATTCCAATCCGGTCTCGGACGCGCAGTTCATTACCGACTGTACCTGGTATGAGGTAGAGGGAGGCAGCAAGGCGTCGTTCCATACGATCTTCACAGAGGAGCAGGCCGGGGAGCGCCTGAACTGCGATCGCTCCAATTATAACGATCCGGGCGATCTGAGGATGGATGTCTATACCGCGTGGCCCAGAGAGTCGCGCCAGATGATCGGCCGGGTTCCGATCTATCACGGCTGGGCTGCATCCGCCAACGGATATACCATTCCGCTCGCCTATCATGTGGATCTGGACGGATGCAGGATGCAGGAGGGAGAATTTGACGGCTGGATCCTGGGAAGAGAGGAGATCAAAGTCTCTCTCAAAGAAGGAACGAAGCTCGCGCTCTGTGTCAGACAGGGGTTACGATATGATGAGACGAATAATCCCGTGGTTACGCCCCAGGGGATCTTCTGGGGAGAGATCCGACTTACGCTAGAGGACGGCATGTCGGTCAATGTCGGGGAGTGTATCAGGAACGGACACTGGAAGGAGAGACTGACTTGTGACAAACTGGATTCCGGCTGCGGCATCGGACGGGATTATCAGAACGGCCGGGTGACGATCGTGGGAACTGAGTATCCGGACGCGGTTCCGGCAAGCCCCGTAGATCATGATCAGGAGAGCCGTCTTGAGATTGATCTGACGGGTCTTGGCGCGGTGGAACTGACTGCCTGCATCGGTGTGGACGCGTATCCGGGGGATGAGTGGCAGAAGCGCAAGACCTACGCGGTACGAAGCCGCGGCAGGATTGGACGTTTCCTCACCGTAATAGAGCCATATGAATCCGAATCCGTGATCAGCCGGGTGTCTGCGGCCCACCCGCACAGTGTAGAGATCCCTCATAAGGATGGTTCGGTTCGTAAAATTATAGTATTAAATATTGACACAGACAGCCC
>CALWGS010000047.1 GCA_944380155.1 uncultured Lachnospiraceae bacterium | reverse complement strand
CAGGGCCGGAAAAGAGATTTGGACGCTTCTGATCGGATAAAAGGAATATAGCTGCGAATCAGCTCGTCCATCTTCTGTATATCATGCTTTGCAGCATAGACCGCTTTGATGATCGGATGCTCGTTTTGCATGGCATTACCCCTTCTCGTATATAGAATACGAATCTTTATCTGAAAAACCGGGGCAGCACAGTAAATTTTTGCGCCGCCCCGGCTAGTGATTCTTACGTAAATTCTATATGCAATATGGAATGCCGTAAAACCTTATCCTAGTTAAGTTTTCGTAAAATATATGTAAAAATCACCTTTCTTGTTTTCTCTGCCATGTTCCTCATATACAGGGATTGCTTCCTTCAGAAAAACCCATCTGTCTCATGCCGGAAAGACAGATGGGTTTTTCTTATCTCTTATTGTTCATAGCCTGCTAAGTTTTAATTTGAATGTTATGCTCAATTCCCGGACATGACTGATACGGTTGTGACTGCGGGCGCTGATGTGTCTGCATTTGCCCGCTATTGTCCAACCAGTGAAGATCATAGGAAATTGCCTCTTTCCTTCCTGTCAGAGGTAAAAATCGGTATTAACCAACAAGCCCTTTCTTACTGCATACACCGATGTAATTCTTCTTCTCTATCAGCACACGCCCTGTGCCAGCATCGCGTCTGCGACTTTCTCAAAACCGGCGATGTTCGCGCCGACCACATAGTCACCCTCTGCTCCGTAGCGTCTGGCGGCATCATCAAGATTATGGAAGATGTTGACCATGATTCCCTTCAGCTTCTCATCCACTTCTTCGAAGCTCCAGCTCAATCTCTCGGAGTTCTGGGACATCTCAAGCGCCGAAGTCGCTACGCCGCCCGCGTTCGCGGCCTTTCCGGGCGCGAACAGAACGCCGTTCGCCTTCAGATACTCTGTTGCATCCAGCGTGGTAGGCATATTTGCGCCCTCCGCAACCGCAAAGCACCCGTTCGCTGTAAGCATCTTCGCATCCTCAAGCAGCAGCTCGTTCTGGGTTGCGCACGGAAGAGCAATATCGCACTTCACGCTCCATACGCCCCTGCCCTCATGATACTCCGAATTCGGACGGTAATTCCTATACTCGGACAGACGGGCACGCCTTACCTCCTTAAGCTCTTTCACGGCATCCAGATCAATGCCCTCCGCGTCATAGATCCAGCCCGTAGAATCGCTCATGGTCACAACCTTCGCGCCAAGCTGCACCGCCTTCTCCGCGGCATAGATTGCCACATTGCCGGATCCCGAGATCGCAACGGTCTTACCCGCGATATCCTTGCCGTTACACTTTAACATCTCAGCGGTAAAATACAGCAGACCGTAACCGGTCGCTTCCTTCCTCACCAGCGAACCGCCGTAGGATAAGCCCTTACCGGTCAGCACGCCTTCATATACGCCGCGGATCTTCTTATACTGGCCGAACATATATCCGATCTCCCTTGCGCCGGTTCCGATGTCTCCGGCAGGAACATCCACGTCCGCTCCTATGTACTTATAGAGCTCATTCATGAAGCTCTGGCAGAATCTCATAACCTCATTGTCAGACTTGCCCTTGGGATCGAAATCCGATCCGCCCTTCGCTCCTCCAATCGGCAGGCCGGTGAGGGAATTCTTAAAGATCTGCTCGAATCCGAGAAACTTAATAATGCCGATATTCACCGACGGGTGAAGACGCAGTCCTCCCTTGTAGGGTCCAATCGAATTATTGAACTGCACGCGGTAGCCGACATTCACCTGAACCTGTCCCTTATCGTCCACCCACGGAACGCGGAACTTAATCTGGCGATCCGGCTCTACGATACGCTCCAGCAGAGCAGCTTTCCTGTAAACCTCCTCATTGGCATCCACGATCGGACGCAGGGAATCCAGAACCTCCTTCACCGCCTGTAAGAATTCCGGCTCGGATGCATTCTTCTTCTGGACTGACTCCAGAACTTCATCAACATATCCCATATTCTCTCTCTCCTTAAAAATAATCTATTGATTAAAGATTTTGGCTCTTCCAACTCAAAACCCTTAATGCCGTGCGAGAATGTGTCTGAAACACAAAAAAGGCGTCACTTAATAAAACAAGTACGCCTTTGTATTTGTTTTTACATTATAAACCAGATTTTTTGATATTGCAAGCTTTTTATTACACTTCCAATCGGAAGTTCAGAACACTTATCTTTAATTCATTCCGCAAAATTCAACGAATAAATCATTGAAGATTTTGTTCTTTTCTGATATAGTGTACGATAGACGTCATTCATTGTATGAATTTTTAGGAATCGAGGTGAACGAACCATGGCATTTGACGGAGCCGTTATCTCCTGCCTGGTCTGTGAATTAAAGGAAAAGCTGTCCGGCGGACGCATCATCAAGATTGCCCAGCCGGAGAAGGATGAGCTTGTGCTGACCATTAAGAATTATGACCAGTACAAGCTCTATATTTCCGCTTCGGCCGGACTTCCGCTCATCTATCTGACAGATACCACAAGGCCGAATCCGGTATCCGCGCCAAATTTCTGCATGCTGCTGCGCAAGCATTTAAGCAGCGCCAGAATTCTTGATATTACACAGCCGGGGCTTGAAAGAATTATTCATATTGACATCGAACATTTGAACGAGCTTGGCGATCCCTGCCGCAAGAAGCTCATTATTGAGATTATGGGGAAGCACAGTAATATCATCTTCGTGGATGATCACAACATGATTGTTGACAGCATCAAGCATATTTCCGGATTCGTAAGCTCGGTCCGCGAAGTGCTTCCCGGCAGAGAGTATTTCATCGCCCAGACCGGCGAGAAGGCGGATCCTCTGACGACAGACAGCCGCGCCTTTCAGGAATTGGTCTTATCAAAGCCGATGCCGACAGGCAAGGCGATCTATTCGGCTTACACCGGAATCAGCCCGCTCCTTGCCAACGAAATCTGCTTCCGCGCCTCCATCGACCCCCAGGATTCCGCCAAGAGTATCTCCGAAGATATTGGACTTCATCTTTACCGGAACTTCGATCGGGTCATGGAACTGATAAGAACGAAGAACTATATCCCCAATATCGTATTGTGCGGGAAGGAGCCGGTGGAATTCTCCTGCATCCCCTTAACCTGCTACCAAAGCTCCCCCGATCCGGAGAAGCCCTATACCGTTACAACGTATGATTCTCCGAGCGCCATGCTGGAGG
>CALWGS010000046.1 GCA_944380155.1 uncultured Lachnospiraceae bacterium | reverse complement strand
CTAAGAACATCCTTTAACTCATTCCTTACCTCCGGATTATTCCAGTTCAGATCCGCCTGCGTCACATCAAACAGATGAAGGTACCATTTCTGCAGGGCCGGAACATACTCCCAGGCGGAACCTCCGAACTTAGACTGCCAGTTCGTGGGCGGCTTTGCAGGATCCCCATCCTTGAAGATGTAGTAATCCATGTATTTCTTCTCTCCCGAAAGAGCCCTCTGAAACCATTCATGCCTGGTCGATGTATGATTGAACACCATATCGAACATCAGCCCCATGCCGCGCTCATCCGCCTTCGCAATCAGCTCCTCGACATCCTCCATGGTTCCGAAGAGAGGATTAATCTTTAAGTAATCCTCCACATCATATCCGTTATCATTCAGAGGCGACAGGAAAAACGGCGTGCTCCAGATATAATCAACGCCCAGGCTCTTGATATAATCCAGCTTGCTGATAATCCCTCTGATATCCCCAATCCCGTCCCCATCGCTGTCACAAAATGACTTGGGATAAATCTGATAAATCGTGCTTCCTTTCAACTCTGCCATAGCTTCTCCTTATTCATATTCCGCCACTACAGTTACCGCCGCTTCTGCCTTCCTTCCCGTAAGGAACCGGATATTCTTCGCATCCGCCGGTTCCGTGATAATACATACGGTAGTATCGGGATGCCCCGCGGCCCGGATCTTCTCTCTGTCGAAGCGAATCAGCGGAGTCCCCGCCGCAACTTTCTGGCCCTCCTCGATCAGATACTCAAATCCGTCTCCGTTCATGGCCACGGTATCAATTCCTACATGCAGCAGAATCTCCACTCCGTCATCCAGTGTCAGCCCGCAGGCATGTCTGGACTCCTGCATTAAGACGCTGACCTGCGCATCCGCCGGGGCATATAAGATATTATTCTCCGGAATGATGGCAAGACCTTCTCCCATAATTCCCTCGGAGAACACGCCGTCGCCGACCTCCTTCAGATCGATGACCTGACCCGTAAGGAACGCCTTCAACACCTTCCCGGCACTTTGTCCGCTCTCCTTCCCGCTGCCCGCCTTCGCAGCGTTCTCTCTGTTCCTCTCAATCGAAGCAACCACGCCGGCCGCCGCGCTTGCACCCGCGCCCGCCGCAATCTCGGCAAGCTCCGCAACGGGAACCTGTCCGGTCTCTTCCGCCGTCAGCTTCTTCCTTCCAACCACAATCGTCAGTCCGCAGGATACGCCCACCGCAACAACCATACAAATAGCGAAGCTAATCATGTAAGCCGGCTGAATCGAAAGGATTCCGGGCAGGCCGCCCACGCCAATCGCATTGGCGGTAACTCCCATCGCAACACACAGAATAGCGGCGCAGGCCGATCCAATCATACCGCAGACAAACGGAAATACATGCTTTAAGTTCACGCCGAAAATCGCCGGCTCCGTTACGCCGAGATAACAGGAAATGCACGCCGGTACATTGACCTCCTGCGCCTGGGCGCTCTTCTTCTGAAGAATAATCATTCCAAGCACCGCCGAACCCTGTGCGATATTAGAAAGCGCGATCATCGGCCACAGCATCGTTCCGCCGTAATCCGCAATCAGCTGCAGGTCAATGGCATTTGACATATGATGAAGTCCGGTAATAACCAACGGAGCATAGACGAATCCGAACACGGCTCCGAAAATAACCCTAAACGACCCCGTAATGCCCGCATAAACCACGGAAGAAATCGCGGAACCGATTCTCCATCCAATCGGACCGAGTACAAAGTGCGCGGCAATCACCGCAAGCAAAAGACTGCAGAAGGGAACCACAATCATCGAAACCACCTGCGGGGTAATCTTTCGGAAGAACTTCTCCAGATACACCAGCGTGAACGCGGCCAGAACCGCCGGAATCACCTGAGCCTGATATCCAATCATATTAACCTGGAAAAATCCGAAATCCCATACCGGAATATCCGCCGCCGCAGTCTCTGCCACGGAATACGCGTTCAGAAGCTGCCCGGACACCAGCGTAAGTCCCAGTACAATACCGAGCATCTGCGTCGTCCCCATCTTCTTCGTAACCGACCAGCAGATACCGACCGGAAGCATATGGAAGACCGCTTCGCCAATCAGCCACAGAAAGCTGTCAACCCCAGACCAGAACTGGCTGATATCGCACAGCGTCTTTGTTCCGTTCTCGAACAGATACAGACTGTCAATACAATTTCGAAAACCAAGAATCAGACCGCCCGTAATAATCGCCGGAATCAGCGGCGCAAAAATCTCCACCAGCGCCGTAACCATCCGCTGCAATACATTCTGATTCTGCTTGGCAGCCTTCTTCACCGCCTCATTCGACACTCCCTCAATTCCTGCCACAGCAATGAAGTCATTATAGAAATCCGCCACCGTATTCCCTATAATCACCTGGAACTGTCCGGTCTGCGTAAAGCTCCCCTTCACGACCTTCATCGCCTCAATCTTCTCAATATCCGCCTTCTTCGGATCATTGAGTACAAACCTCATACGCGTCATACAGTGTGACACCGCGGCAATATTCTCCCTGCCTCCTACCAGCTCCAGCAGTTCCTTTGCCTCTCCTGCATACTTACCCATTGCCTTCCTCCTTGTTTTGTCTGTCTGATCTTGTTCAAACAAGTTCTTATATATTCTATACCATACTTGTTTAAACATGTCAATAGATTTTTGCAAATTTACATCATCTTCTGCTTTGATCTTGCGGGATTCTCCTGCCACTTGACTTTTTCTTCCTGTGCTTTATAATAAGAGTCAGGTGTTTAAACAAGTAGGAGGGATGTTATATGCCAAAAGCAAAATACTTCAAAATCTATCAAAATCTGAAAACCAAAATCGAAACCGGAGAATATGAATTTCAGGAACTGCTCCCCTCCGAGAATCAGCTCATCCTGACCTATGACTGCTCCCGCAATACCGTGCGCAGAGCCATCGGCGCGCTGGTTTCAGACGGCTATGTGCAGACCATGCAGGGGAAGGGTGTGCGCAATATCTATCAGCCTACCCTGCAGACCTCCTTCACCCTCGGCGGCATCGAATCGTTCAAGGAATCCGCGGCCCGCAACCACCAGATTCCCAAAACCGAGGTCCTCTACTTTGCTGAAATTAC
>CALWGS010000045.1 GCA_944380155.1 uncultured Lachnospiraceae bacterium | reverse complement strand
TTCATCGCCTGCGCCTTTAAGATCTCTCTCTCATGCGCAATGTAATCGGCGGGAACCTCGTCAACCGTCACATGCTTGGGATACATCGCCGCAATCTGCATCGCAACGTTCTTCGCCGCCTCACGAGCTGCGTCGCACACGTTCGTTGTCGCCATCTCAACCAGGATGCCGATTCTTCCGCCGCCGTGTACATAGGACTCTACGAATCCCTCGGAAGCGGTTACCTGCGCGAATCTGCGGATATTCATGTTCTCGCCGATGATCGCGATCTGGGAGGAAAGCTCTTCCTTCACGGTCTTGCTCGGATCGGCAAGCCAGGTCTCGGCCAGGAACGTGTCGATATCGGCCGCAGTTGTCACCAGAGCCTGATCCGCTACGGCAGACACATAATCGCGGAACTTCTCGTTCTTCGCAACGAAGTCCGTCTCGCTGTTCACCTCAACGATCGCGGCCTTGCATCCGTCCTCGCTGACCTTCGTCATAACGATACCTTCCGCAGCGATTCTGCCCGCCTTCTTCTCTGCGGCAGCCAGTCCCTTCTCTCTTAAGAACTCAATCGCCTTGTCCATATCTCCTTCCGTCGCGGCAAGGGCCTTCTTACAGTCCATCATGCCGGCTCCGGTCATCTCTCTTAATTCCTTTACCATGGAAGCGGTAATTGCCATTGTATTCTCCTCCTTCTGCCGCTTACTCGGCTGCTTCCTGCGCGTTCTCTTCTTCTTCAGAAGCCTGCGCCTCTTCCTCAGAAGCGTCCGTCATCTGAACGCCCTGGTTCGCCTCGATTACGGCGTCAGCCATCTTCACAACAATCAGCTTCACGGCGCGGATCGCGTCATCATTGCCCGGAATCACATAATCAAGCTCCTCCGGATCGCAGTTCGTATCCGCAATTCCGATTAACGGAATTCCAAGAACATGCGCCTCCTGGATGCAGATCCTCTCCTTCTTCGGATCCACAACGAAGATGGCGTCGGGAAGCCTCTTCATATTCTTAATACCGCCGAGGTTCTTCTCTAACTTCTCCCACTCCTTCTTCAGAGCAATGACTTCCTTCTTCGGGAGAACGTCAAAGGTTCCGTCCTCGGACATCTTCTCAATCTGCTTTAACCTGTCGATTCTTGACTGAATCGTCTTAAAGTTGGTCAGCATACCGCCGAGCCATCTCTCATTCACATAGAACATTCCGCAGCGCTCTGCCTCGGACTTAATAGAATCCTGTGCCTGCTTCTTCGTTCCCACGAACAGAATCGTTCCGCCGTTCGCAACGATATCCTTGATTGCGAAGTAAGCCTCATCAACCTTGCCGACCGACTTCTGCAGGTCAATAATATAGATACCGTTCCTCTCTGTGTAGATGTACTCCGCCATCTTGGGGTTCCATCTTCTTGTCTGGTGTCCGAAATGAACACCTGCCTCAAGCAGCTGCTTCATAGAAATAACGCTCATAATAATACCTCCATCTGGTTATGCTTCCGCATATGTCATATTCCCTGCCAACCGCCGTCAGGCGGCACCGTGCAGAAAATCAACATGCGTGTGTACTCGAACGTCCCTAAGTATAGCATACAATCCATAAGATGGCAAGAAATTTTTCACAAAAATGCTAAAGCTTCTTAAGCTCGTCAAAGACCACATCATTCACGACCTTGATATAAGTTCCCTTCATCCCGGAGGATCTTGACTCAATGACGCCGGCGCTCTCAAACTTCCTCAAGGCATTCACAATCACGGAACGGGTAATTCCGACCCTGTCCGCGATCTTGCTTGCAACCAGAATCCCCTCGTTCCCGTCAAGCTCCTCAAATATATGCGTAATGGCCTCAAGCTCCGAAAAGGACAGTGTATTAATCGCCGCGCGCACCACCTGAACCTTGCGCATCTCCTCGGCCGCCTCCTCATTCACCGCGCGCATCATCTCAAGTCCGACAACTGTGGTTCCGTACTCGCTCAGAATAATATCGTCTATCGTATACGTGCTCGACCTCTTATAGAAGAACAGCGTTCCAAGCCGCTCCCCCGCAATATCAATCGGCGCAATAATCGCCTGATAATCATTCACGCCCTCGAACTCAAAGCCAAGCGTTGTCAGATTCACGTTCTCCTTCGTCGATAACACGTTCAGCAGACGGTCATTCAGCAGCGGATCGATCAGCATTCCCACAGAATCCTGAATCAGCTCATGAATCGGGGTAATATCATCACGGTTCTTGACTCCAAGAACCTTCCCCTTCTTGCTGATCACCAGCACGTTGGAATCCAGAATATCGCTCAGCACCAGGCAGATATCGTTAAACACCACCTTGTGAGAACTATTATTGTGAAGAAGCTTATTAATCTTTCTCGTTTTATCCAGTAACTGTACACTCATAATCATACCCTCCGGTCTGCAAATCTTTTTGACAACCCCATCATTGTTCCATTTTATCATATATTATCCGCAAAAACAATACAAATTTTGCAATTTTACATACAATTTCTACAGTAACTGGGAACCTGCCGGCCGGAAATGATACAGAGCCCTTTCTTCCTCTATTCGTTCTGTGTCTCTTTCGCTTTCTCCTCGGAATAGCCGCAGGTCTCATCCATACAGACCAGCCTGCTCCCCTTCTCCAGAAGTACATTCCCGCACTTCGGACAATGCTTCGCGGAAGGCTTCTGCCAGCTCATAAAATCACAGTCCGGATTATTTTCACAGCCGTAGTATCTGCGTCCCTTCTTGGTCTTGCGGATTACGATATCCCGTCCGCACTTCGGGCAGGGCACCCCGATCCGTTCCAGATACGGCCTGGTATTGCGGCACTCGGGGAATCCGGGACAGGCCAGGAACTTCCCGTGCGGCCCGTACTTAATCACCATATTCCTGCCGCACTCCTCACAGATAACATCGCTGACCTCATCCTCGATTTTGATATGCTCAAGCTCCTCTCCCGCCTTCTCTACGGCCTCTTCCAGATCCGGGTAGAAATTGCTGACCACCGTCTTCCAGGATACCGTCCCGTCCTCCACACAGTCCAGCAGTCCCTCCAGATTCGCGGTGAAGTTCACATCCACAATCGAAGGGAATGCCTGCTTCATAATCCGGTTCACTGCTTCGCCAAGCTCCGTGACATACAGATTCTTCTCCTCCTTCGCCACATAATGCCTCGCAATCAGGGTCGTGATCGTGGGCGCATAGGTACTCGGCCTGCCGATTCCAAGCTCCTCCAGCGTCTTCACCAGGGAAGCCTCGGTATAGTGCGGCGGAGGCGTGGTGAAATGCTGTGCCTTCACGTAATTCTTCAGCGTCAGCTGGGAATGCTCGCCAAGCGAGGAAACGGTCTTCCCCTCATCCTCCACCACATCCTCATCATTCGTATACACCGCCATAAAGCCGTCGAAGACACGCTTTGAGGAAGAAGCGGTGAAGCGATAGCCGTTCCCGTCAATCTTTGCGGAAACCGTCTCGTACCTGGCAGGCTGCATCCGGCTTGCCACGAAGCGTCTCCAGATTAACTGGTAGAGGCGGAACTGATCCCTGCTTAAGGATTCCTTCACGGCAGCGGGAGTGTACTCCACATATGTGGGGCGGATGGCCTCATGGGCATCCTGTATCTTCTTCCCGCTCCCTTTGTTCTGATCCGTCTCCCCGACGGATTCCTCTCCGTAATGCTTCCTGATGAACTCCCTTGCCGCCTGATCCGCCTCTTCGGAGATTCTGGTTGAATCTGTACGCAGATAAGAAATCAATCCAACCGTCCCGTTCCCCTTGATATCAACTCCTTCATAAAGCTGCTGGGCCAGGCGCATGGTTTTCTGCGTCGAATAATTCAACACCTTCGCCGCCTCCTGCTGAAGCGTACTGGTCGTAAAGGGCAGAGGCGCGCTCTTCCTGCGTTCTCCGGCCTTCATCTCCGTGACCCGAAACTGTGCTCCTTCCAGAGCCGTTACGATCTTCTCCATCTCTTCCGCAGAGGAAATGGTAATCTTCTTCTTCGTATCCCCGTAGAACTTCGCGATCAGAGGCTTCTTCTCCCCCTTCACCGCGAATTCCGCATCCAGACTCCAGTATTCCTGGGGAACGAACGCATTAATCTCTTCCTCCCGATCACAAATGATCCGCAGGGCAACCGACTGCACGCGTCCCGCGCTTAAGCCCCTCTTCACCTTGGACCATAAGAGCGGGCTGATACGGTATCCCACCATCCGGTCCAGCATACGCCTCGCCTGCTGAGAATCCACCAGATCCATATTGATGGCCCTGGCCTGCTTGATGGAATTCTTCACCGCGTTCTTCGTAATCTCGTTGAACGTAATGCGGCTCGTATTCTTATCATCCAGCTTCAGCGTATTCTTCAGGTGCCACGAGATTGCTTCCCCCTCGCGGTCAGGGTCCGTTGCCAGATAGACCTTATCTGCCTTCTTCGCTTCCTTGCGAAGCTTCGCAAGAATATCCCCCTTTCCGCGTATCGTAATATACTTCGGCTCATAATCATGCTCCACATCAATTCCAAGCTGGCTCTTGGGAAGATCCCGGACATGTCCGTTCGATGCGACAACCTCATAATTTGAACCCAGAAATTTCTTTATTGTCTTTGCCTTGGCGGGCGATTCTACAATTACTAAATATTTTGCCATCCAATCAATCCCCTTGTGTTCTGTCCTTCCATAATAACGTCCCGGGCTATCCGCGCGTCAGCAGCCGATCCGGACAGGCTATGTAATAGTTCGCCCCGGTCTGCCTGACATAACCCTTCAGCTCAAGAACGAGCAGAAGCTGCACCAGCTCCGAAAAGGGCATCTTACATTCCCTTCCCAGCTCGTCAATGTGCTTTGGCGTTAAACCCAACTTAGCATACACTATTTTTTCCCTCGTTTCAAGTAAATTATTATAAAATTTTTCTCCGCCATCCGGTGTCGTCTGTTTATCCGCAAAGAATCTGTCATATTCCTGCACAATATCCTCCGGCGTCATCACAAGCGCGGCTCCTGCCCGAATGAGTCGGTTGCATCCCCCGCTTAAGACATCTCCCAGTCTTCCCGGCACGGCAAAGATATCCTTTCCTCCCTCCAGCGCCAGGGAGGCCGTAATCAGGGAACCGCTGCGCTCCCTGGCCTCCGGAATCAGAATTCCGTCTGACAGCCCGGCTATGATCCGGTTGCGGGCGGGGAAATTGCCCCGGTACGGCGGGACTCCGGGAGGATATTCCGATATCAGCCCTCCCGCCTCCTCTATGTTAAGATACAGCCGCAGATTCTCCTTCGGATAGCACCGATCGGTTCCGCATCCAAGCACGGCCGCCGTATATCCCCCGGCCTGAAGCGCCCCGGCATGCGCAGCCGAATCAATCCCCGCGGCCAGTCCGCTGATGATTGAGAACCCCCTCTTCGAAAGCTCCGCCGCGAAATACCGGGCAAGCTCCCTCCCGTACGCACTGCATGTCCTTGCCCCCACAATTCCGATTGCAGGAGCGTCCTCCCCCGGAAGCCTCCCCTTAACGAACAGGCCGCAGGGAGGGTGGTAGATATGCCGCAGCCGCTCCGGATATTCCTCATCCTCCCTGCTGACGAACCGGATTCCCTTCCTGCGAAGTACCTCCCCAAGCGCCGCTGCCGCCTTCTCTCTGTCCTTCCTCCGGATTCCGTTCCTCTGACGTTCGGTCAGCCTCAATGCCGCAAGCTCCGCATCGCCGGCCCGAAAGACCGCCTCCGGGGAGCCAAAGACACGCAGCAGCTCCTCCCTCCTGGAACTGTCTAATTCTTCTATATTACAGAACCACAGCCAATATTCCTGTCTGCTTAACAAGGCATTCCCTCCCTCCGGCCGGACTCATCCGTCACGCGGAAGCACAGTGCCTCGCTGATGTGCCGGGTTCGAATCTCCCCCGAGCCTTCCAGATCCGCGATGGTTCTGGCCGTCTTCAAAATCCGGTAATACGCCCGCATGCTCAGCCCGAACCTTGTGAAGGCATGCTCCAGCAGCTCCTTCTCTTCCTGTCCCACGGCACAATACCTGGCAATCTGTCCCTGACTCATCCGGGAATTGAACCGGACGATACTGTTCCCGAACCGTTCGGCCTGAATCGCGCGCGCCCTCTCCACGCGCGCCCGGATCACGGCAGAGCTCTCATTCCCCGTCCCCTCTGCCGCAAGCTCGCGGTAGTTCACCCCAGAAAGCTCCACGCTCAGATCAATCCGATCCAGAAGCGGCCCGCTGATCCTTCCCTGATACCTCGCAATCTGTCCGGACGTACAGCCGCACCGCGTCCGATCCGGATAATACCCGCACGGACAGGGATTCATGGCGGCAAGCAGCAGGAAATCAGCCGGATACCGGCAGATCCCATACGTCCTTGCAATCGTTACATGCCCCTCTTCCATAGGCTGGCGCAGAAGTTCCAGGGCCTCCCTGCGAAACTCCGGAAGCTCATCCAGGAAGAGGACACCCCTGTGGGCCAGACTGATAATCCCGGGCATCGGCCTCTTCCCGCCGCCTGCCATGGCCTGGGCCGTTATGGTATGGTGGGGCGCTAAGAACGGCCTCCTTGTAATCAGAGGCATCCCCTCCTTCAGACGCCCGGCCACGCTGTAGACCTTGGTAACATCAAAACTCTCCTCCTGAGTGAGTCCGGGCAGAATGGACGGGATACGGCTCGCCAGCATCGTCTTGCCCGTCCCCGGAGGCCCGATAAGCAGCAGATTATGCATTCCGGCTGCCGCAATCTCCGCCGCCCGTTTCGCGGCCTGCTGTCCGGAAATCTCCGCGAAATCCCCTGCTTCCTCCATCCATTGATCCGTCCCCGAATCCTCTCCGGGAGCCGATGCCGGCCTTGCAATCTCATATCGTCCCCCCTTAAGGATAGAAACCATCTCCTTAAGGGTCCGAATCCCAACCACCTCAATTCCCCGGACAATCGCTCCCTCAGCCGCGTTCGCTTCCGGAATCAGGCACAGCAAAAAGCCCTGCCTCTTCGCCTCACAGACGATGGGCAGGATTCCTCTCACCGGATTCACGGCTCCATTCAGGCTTACTTCCCCCGCGAACAGCGAGGAACTAAGCAGGGTTCCCGGTATCATTTCAAACGCGGCGAGTATTGCCGCTGCGACAGCCAGATCATACGCCGTTCCTTCCTTGCGTATATCGGCCGGTGACAGATTCACTGTGATTCTCTTCGGCGGCAGACGCCACCCTGAATTCTTCAGCGCGATGCGGACCCGCTCCCTTGTCTCCCGGACCTCAGAAGCAAGATATCCCACCATTTCGAACGCGGGCAGACCATCGCTTATATCCGCTTCCGCCCTGACAATCGAGGCTTCAATCCCCGTAACGGCAGCCCCGTATGCTTTACTGAACATAACTCTCCTTTCCTGTCTCCAGCAGGAAAAGGACCTCGTAGTATTGTGTCTTAGTATAGCAGGAAGGACGGATCCGGTCAATCCTTTTCTTTCTGCTCTCCCTCCAGGATAATTCTCTTCAGCTCTTCCATGAAGGTATTCGCATCCTTGAACTCCCGGTAGACGGACGCGAAACGTACATAAGCCACCGTATCCAGCTCCTTGAGCTTCTCCATCACCAGCTCGCCAATCACGCTGCTCTTAACCTCCCTGGCTTCTCCTGAGAAGATGACCGACTCCACCTCATCTACAAGCCTCAGCATCTGGGCCGGCGAAATCGGCCTCTTATGGCAGGAACGAAACACTCCCGCTTCAATCTTCGCCCTGTCATAAGGCTCTCTGTTATTATCCTTCTTAATGACGACAAACGGAATCGACTCCACCTTCTCATAGGTCGTGAACCGCTTGCCGCACTCATCGCACTGTCTCCTTCGGCGTATCGAGCTGTTGTCATCCGCGGGTCTGGAATCGATCACCCTGGTATTATCCCTTCCGCAATAAGGGCACTTCATAGCCTCTCCTCCCATTCCTGTCTGTCTCTTTTGCATTCATTATAGTAAATCCTCCCATGCCGGTCAAGCTCTTTCCCCCTGTTTTCGCATATACTGGTAAAGAATGCCAGGATCGGAGATCTGTTATGAGATTTAGTGAGCTGAAGCAAAAAGAAGTCATCAACTGCAGGAATTGCGAGCGGCTCGGATTCGTCTGCGACATCGGAATCGATGTCTGCAATGCCTGCGTCATCAGCCTGATCATTCCGGGTCCCTGTAAGATATGGGGGATTCTCGGGAGAGATCAGGAGTACATCATTCCCTGGAAATGCATCCGCCAGATTGGAGACGATGTGATTCTCGTGGATGTCGACGCAGACAAACTGCTGGCCCAGTGCCAGGAGTGAATTCTCCCTGCAAACAGGACGGTATCTGTTATACTGACAGGTAGATAACGAATCAGGACGGAACCGTGTCCGTCCTGATTAAGAATATCGGCCATCTGACCGCAAAGCAGGTTCTAACTCCCCGGCGGGCCATCACGCCCTTCCGGACAAACCGTTCTTACTTCAGATCCTTCATTGCAACGCCGTCCATGTCGTCGAAGTCCTGGTTCTCTCCGACCATGCCCCAGATAAAGGTATAAGCCTGCGTTCCGGAGCCCGCGTGAATGGACCAGCTCGGCGAGATGACGGCCTGCTCGTTTCTCATCACAATGTGCCGGGTCTCCTCCGGCTCGCCCATATAATGGAACACCAGGGCGTCCCCCGGCATATCAAAGTACAAATAGACC
>CALWGS010000044.1 GCA_944380155.1 uncultured Lachnospiraceae bacterium | reverse complement strand
CATTATCTGGATGGCAGGGCGCTCATTCTGAACCATAACTACTTTCTGAAGGAGGTAGCGGTAGGACTTACGAAGGAAATCGCGGAAAATTCCATTTACGAATACCTGGAACAGGTGCTCCATGTATCTATTGTCACCAGCAAGCGAATTATGACCGTGGAAAAAATGACGGAAATTGACGAAAAGTATCTGAATCTGGGTGACTACAACTGCCTTGCCGTAATCAGCAGCCAGACCTATAACAGTAACGGCATTCTGTTCGAGTACACCCAATCCCGCCACCGCCCGGACTACTTTCGGTTTCAGGACAATGCAACGAGACGGGCCGTATGAGAAGAACAGCTCCCATATCAGGGCATAAAAATGCTGCAGACCTTCCCACGGAGGGAACCCTGCAGCATCCTGTCATTCTATTATTCTGACCTTCTGCCTCGAAACAGTCCCGTCATTCTTCCATCATCTCCAACAGCAGCCAGGACACCGGATACATCCGCTCCAGTTCTTCGTCCGTCATCTGTTCGGAAAGATTCTGCGCGCTGCTCTTAAATTCCTCAAACCAATCCTGTCCGGTAACAGGCTCCAGCGCGTCAATCACCAGGGCCTCCCCCCAGGAAGCCATAATCTGAATACATACTTCTGTCATCATTGCTCCCCTCAGATCCGTCTGCCCTCCCTTCAGAAATTCTCCAAAGCAATACCGCAGTGTATCCTCACCATACTCTATTAATTCCTGGTACGCCTCCGGATGCTCCTGAATATAGTCTCCCGGATTCGAGGATTCAGCGGGGGATGACTGCAGGGTGTCAAACAACTCCGCAATCACGGACTCCACGGCCTCTGGATCCTGTGTTTGTGCCCCCAGGCCCTCCACATGAATGAACCCGCCGTCAAACGTCAGCCGGCCGCTAAGCAGCCGTTCTTCGCTGCCATATTCCCTGACATCCACATACAGGCAGTCCTCCTCCTCATTCATACGGAGAGTGAAGTCATAATTCCCCCGATCCTGCAGTGTATAGCTTGCTCTGCCGGCATAATCATAGATAACAACGCGGGAATCTATGAGCCCGGATCCAAATGAGAGAGCCGCACAGATTTCCGGAACCCCGTCGCCTGTCAGATCATAGAAATAAGCGTTCCAGATCGGCATTCCCGTAATCAGAACTCTCCGGCCGTCCGTGCCGGACGCGTCCGTTACCGCTATCTGCTCAGGAATATAAGAGAACACCACTCCTTCCAATTCCGGTATCTCAATCGTAAGCTCCTGCCCCCAATCCATGTCGGACGGAGAATCGGTGTAATCAAACCACTCCCTTACCTGAGTATTATGAGTGTCAGGATTGCAGGAAGCAGCGGAAGGTACCGGAACCTCACTGTCCGCAGCCAGCAGATTTCCCTCCGTATCATAGAAATACTGGGACATACTGGTATACTCTTCCCCGATTGACCATGACCACAGGGACATCGAATCTATCCCTGTAAGCTGTTCCGACTGAACCAGGTCCTCTTTCCCTTCTGCATGATAAATCCGCTCAATCCTGCCCACACGCTCATTGCAGATCAGAATCACATCGAAGCTGTTATCATTCCGTATCTCGCCGCCTGCATCCGCAACCGCCGGATCCCCGCAGACATAGATGCCGTTCTCCGTCAAAGCAGCATCTTCATAGACCCGGCAGTCAATCAGCCGATACCCATCTCCCGTCGTCTGGAACACCGCGAATCCCAGATCCGTCATCTCATTCGAATCGCTGCTTTCTCCGGACCGAAACCCTGCAATATGGTATCCGGAAATGTCATCGCTTTCATAATGTGCGAAGCAGCGTACAAACTTCCCCGTTGCATGAAGCAAAGAACGCTCGAAAAAGGGCACATTCACATAACCGGAATAAAACGTACTCGAAAGGCGATACAGACCCAGTAATCTTGTATCGTCAGAACCCGCCTGACCGCGTTCTGCGGTATCCTCCCACCCGTAAGCAAGACAGGTGTCTCCGTCCCCGGTCTGAAAGACCAGATAGAAATTGTCATTCTCTATCCTCAAGATATAAGCATCCGTAATCTGCCCATAGGAACTCCTTCGCGTATCTCGTTCCGGCATATATCCGTACAATTCCTCCTCGGTTAACTCATACGGACTCAGCGCTCCAAGATAATTCCAGTCCTCCCCATCCTCCTGCTGAACATAAAGGTGATAATCCGCAGTAACGCAATACTGCCTGGGCACTTCCAAGGGCTCCTCCTCTCCGACAGACGCGGCATATATCACAGAATCCACCGTATAATTCGCTCCCATTAACACGGTTCGATTCTCAGACGGATTCGTTAAGAAACAGACTGCCACAGCCGCGCACGCAAGGATCGCAATCAGAACCACCCAGAACGCCGGCTTCCTGTAATTCATCACAGACTTCACACGCTTCCTGATTCCCACTTCGCCGAACGCCAGCGGACACGCCGCAATCGAGCGCCGCCTGATGCTGCAGGCAAGAAGCGCCTGCGTATAATCCGCCCTCTGCTCACTGCCAAGCTCCTTAATGACCTTCTCATCACAGGCCAGTTCAATATCCCGGCACAGCAGAATATAAGCCAGCCACATCAGCGGATTGAACCAGTAAATCGCAAGCAGCACAAATCCAAGCGGCTTCCACCAGTGATCCCTGCGCCGGATATGCGCCTGCTCATGAGCGATGACATGTTCCATATCCTCTTCCCGAATCTGAAACGGCAGGTAGATCCTCGGCCTGAGAATGCCAAGCACAAACGGAGAGCCTACCTTCTCACTCTGAAAGATATTGTCCCGGCAGCGAACGGCAGTATCCACCTTCCGGCACAGACGCCAATAACTGACCGCCGTGTACAAGAGAAGCACACCAATCCCCGTCAGCCAAAGAACGGCTGCAATCGAAGTCCAGATCGAAAGCGGATTCGCACTGAATTCCGGCACGGGAGTCAGGGAAGACCGATCAAGTACCGGGTTCACAAGTTGATCCACCACAGGAATCCCGCTGTCAATCTCCGGTTCTGCATACCATTCGATGTCCACCGGAATCGTCTCGCTGCTTGGAATCAGGCTGAACACACTCTCAATCGAGAACGGAGAAATCAGCCGGACTGCCACAATCCCCCACAGCAGCACAGCAGCCCACTTCGGCGCCCTCTTCAAAACAAGCCTGAGGATCAGAACCGCCAAAATCAGCCACCCTGCCGAAATACCCCTGTTGATAAATTGTAAATAAAGTTCGTTCATTGTACTCCTCCTTGTCTAACAGAGTCAACCTTACAGATAGTCTACACCATTAGACAGAGAAAGTCAAGATGCCGCTCTGTTCGGAGCCATCTGATATTCCACCTTATTTTCAGCCTGTCACATACTTCCCGAAATTCCTATCTTCCTCAGCCGACACAAGCGCATGACATTTCACATTAACAGAATCCTATCCGCCGCCTGCTCCGCGCTGATTTCCGAAACATCAACCTTCATGGTCCGAAGTCCGTTATACAAAGCAATCCTGCCAACGCTGCGCGGTATCACATCCGGCTGACGAATTCCCAAACGAATATCCTGCGAAAGACGCATCCTCAGGGCTTCTTCGGTGCATATCAGAGAAATAGCTTTCACATCACATCCCTCGGTATTAAGCCGTGACAGAATCTGATCTATAATCTCCTGCTCATGCATCACCCAGCAAAAAATGATATTCTCATAAGCAGAGCATTGAAGAAAATTATTCAAAAGATAGCAGATATTATCTAGCACCATCTCCTTCGTTTCCTCATTGACTTGAAACGGTTCTGCATCCCAACACCAATCGCCGTCAAGAAAAACCGCCCTGTCCATTCTTTGCTTCAGAATTTGTCCGACCGTTGTCTTTCCGACACCCATCGTGCCGCCAATCAGGTACAGTGTCTTCATGATTCTTTGTGATACCTCCGTTGTTTATGGTGGAGCGGAGTTTAGACTCCAAACAATTTGCTTCCTGCCATCCCGATTCAAACTCTCTGAGACTCTCCATCCTCCACCGCTTCCAGCCGAAACACAACCGGACGCACACCATCGTTGCAGCAGGCTATATGCACCTCGTCATGTCCGAACACCTTTCCGCCTCCGGCCAAAGTACACGCCTGAATGCAGATAGCCTGCCACGCCATATCACAGAACCCTTCCGGCATCTGATTCCCAAACGGCCCCGTTGTCAGATATACATCGCCCTCTTTCATCATATGACACGGTCCGAATCCCGGTACCGGCACATACTCATCCGCTAAATCCTTATAAAATTCTCGTTTTAAAACTGTAATCTTGCACTTTGTCATAAAGATATCCTCACTGTCCTCAAAGAGTTCTTTCCATTCACGCCGGAAGCATCCCAAGCCACTGCCTCACCACATCGACGCTAACCTTAACAGCCTGTGCGATAAACTCCTCATCCATTCCCAATTTGTGCAGAGTCAATGCATTCTCTTTCTTCTCCTCCATTCTCCCCTGCTCAATTCCCTGCTGAATCCCCTGCATTCTCCCTTGTTCAATTCCCTGCTGAATCCCCTGCTGGATCCCTCTATTCTCAATTCTATCTAACACTTCACACATAGTACGAGGCCCTCCTTCCAGATTCTCGTTATATACCTCTTCAAATCGATTGTCACCCGTCATCACGCTTAACAGCTGAAGTGTCTCCTGCACATGGGTAAATTCCACCGGCTCCGGTGTATAGTCATTCTTCTCCCGCATCTGTACAAAATAATCCGAGACAATCTTAAAGTCACTCCGGAACCAATTCACCTGCTCCCTCGTCAGATAGGCGATTTCAAACAGGTTTATCTTATAGTCATTCACAAACGGCAGGAATTCTTCTGGTACATTCAGACGTTCCAGCAGTCTGGTCGGCTGGCTCCAGTGCTTTTGATAGCCGAAATACAGGACTAAAGTAACAACCGGATATCTTTGTTTGTCTTCCCTTTTCTGTAATAATTGCGCCCGGTATTCTGCCCCGTCATATCCAATCACCCGGAGCGTCATGTCCGGATCGGATTCCGTCTGGTTCTCCAATCCCACACAGGCGATTCGAATGTTCCCGTTCTTCCACCGTTTGGCCACATCCCGCTCCGTCTCATGCACCTTGCCGTCCGCTTTGTAAAACGAACGCGGCGCCTGCTCCTCCAGCTCATCCTCTTTCAGAACCTGCCTGCCCTGAAAGAGGAGCACGTTTACAATATCAGAAAATACATCATTATAAGCTTCCAGTATCTTTTGCGTAATATCCTTCTCTGCCACTTAATTCCCTCCCCTTCTTATCCGTATGTATCAGAAATGCAGCGATTGTGCCTTGATCTTATCATGAAGTTATCTGATAGTCAATGACTCAAGTCTTGATTTTTCTGTAAACTTTGTCGTTACTCAGAATTCAGTTGTTGTCTTTTGACACAACATATCCTTAACTCAACCGAACATTCCTCTCCAACCACCTCGCCACCCCATCCTCATCATTCCCCTCTATCACAGCTGTTGCTATTTCCTTCAGCTCAGCCGCCGCATTGGCCATGGCATAGCATTCATCGGCCATCTGGAACAGTTCCATGTCATTTCTTCCGTCCCCGAATACAACCATCCTCCCGCAGCCTGTCAGCGCCTTCAGCTGCGCCGCGGCACTTGCCTTGGATACGGTCTTCGGCATGATTTCCAGCCATTGTTCTTTGGAATAAAGATCTCTCTCATACACACAATGATATTCTGTTCGGAATCTCTCATACATTGGATACAACTTCTCCGGCGTATCAATACAAGTCAAATAAAAGCAATTTCCCTGTAGCAGCTCCCCGGTATCCGTAACCGGAGTATTTCGGATATCTCCCTTCCTGGTGTCCAGGAACTTCTTCATTCCCGGGGTACATTGTTTCCTGATGTAGCGGAATTGTTCTGTATGCTCAGAATAAGAATAGACAATTGGATAGATATGATGATGAAACAGCTCACGAAAGACTCCGTGTATCGAATCGTCAAAATAAGTTCCAGACAGAATCTTCCCCGTCGTGTTATCAACGACAAATG
>CALWGS010000043.1 GCA_944380155.1 uncultured Lachnospiraceae bacterium | reverse complement strand
GTGTCTGTGTAGAGGAACGTGGGGCGTTCCCATTTTCCCCATCCGCCAGCGCGGAGAAGGAGAGGGCAAGCTGATTTTTGGGCGGCCGGGTGATCTCCAGCAGCTTTTCCGCATCCTTGAGCAGATCGGCGGCGCTCTGGCAGCGTTCCGCCGGCTCAAGGCATAGGGATTCATCCAAAAGGCGCTGGAGCAGCCGGAGGGATTCCGGCGTACAGTCCAGCTTTTCCCCCTCGGAGGGAAGAAGGCGGGCAAGGGATGCGCTCTCTGTCAGCATCCGATCCCGGCCGTTTTCCACATAGGTGCGGCCCCGAAGCAGAAACAGAAGCAGCCTCCCGACAGAATAGATATCCGCGGCCGGTGTCAGCTGCAATGTCCCGTCGTTTCCCCAGACGATCTCCGGAGCTGTATAGCCCGGGGTGCTGAATACCATGCGGTCCCGGATCCGGGCTGTTTTCTTCACACCGGCGGAATTGTTAAAATCGGTGAAATCGTCAAATGCTCTTGCACATCCGAAATCCAGCAGGCATCCAAAGCCAAGTCTGCCTTTTTCCGTCCGGGGGTCGGCAAAGAAGATGTTCTCCGGCTGCACATCGCCGTACAGGTAGCCGGCATTATGGACCAGCTCCACGGCACGGAGGGTTTCTGTCAGAATCTGTGCGATGGTATAAAGGCTCGGACGGCTCCCGGTACGGAGAGGATGTCCCTCCTTCGGGGGCAGGGAACATTCTTTTAGAATCTCGGGCAGAAACATTCCTGCCCTCGACATATCCCGTAGGACGAGAAAGCTGCCCGGCGGAGCCGCAAATCCGCCCTCCGCTGTCTCCACCACCATTTCTTTCGGGGCATCCAACACGGGAATGCTTCTGCCGGAGAGAAAGACTGCCTTCTGGCTGATCTCCGTTTCTATCAGCATACGTTCCCTCGCCTTTTCCAAAGCATGAGCGGAGGCCTCGTCTGTCCCTGTCAGGATGCCGTGTTCCCGGCGCAGCCGTCCGGCAAGCTCTCTGGGAAAGCATTCTTTTATGCCGAACGGCAGAGCACTGCCTTCCTTTTCAGCGGAATAAAAAATGGAACTGCCTCCAAAGCTGTTTGCTTCATGCAGAATATAGCGATTCTTTTCATAGAAGATCGACTCCCTTTCGCAGCGGAGCACTGTTCCGGCAGGCAGAGGCTCTCTGATATCTCGATTTGCCATATTACACCTCCATGTCTTCCCCCAGCAGGTACCGGGCCGTCCGCGCAGGGTGATCGGTCAGGAGACTGAGGAGAATAAAACGATCGAAAGGAGCGGGATGGTAGAGGGGGCGAAATCCGAATTCCGTCAGCAGTTCATTGAGGATGCGGCAGCACAGCACCTGCTTTTCCATGCTGTCAGCCGGGCGGGTGAGATCGTCCAGGTCATCGCCAAGCAGGGCAATCCGCCTGTCGAGGGAGGCATTTTCTTCCGTCAGACGCCAGAACTGCGCCCGCGTATCCGGATCTGTTCCGGAATAGCCGATGATGAGAAAGTAACTAAGCAGCAGGATATCCCGCCTGTCCACAGCCCTGATCCCATTTTCAATGGCATTGGCGCGGGCATAGTAACGCTTGCAGAACAGAGCGGTCTCCCCCAATGCCGCACTGAACACGCAGTCCTCTATCCGGGAGGCGGATTCGTCCTCGACCGCGCCGCGAAATACATACCGTTTACCGGTAGGGGATTGGAGCAGATCCTCGAAGCGCCAGTCAAGCCTTTTGTACACAGCGTGAATCAGCTTATGGAGCGTCGCCTGTTTTCCCGGCAGATACAGGGCGTTCAGATATTCCGTCAGCCGGAGGTACCCGTTCTGCGCCGTGCGGGAAGCACCTGAGAGCTCGCCGCGGCTTTGGGCTATCAGCTCTGTCAGCGTTCGTTCAGCTTCCTCGGCGGGCAGGTTAGAATCCAGAAGCGCGCCTATATTCTGCCGGATCAGCCGGGTGAAATTTTCCCCATACCGTTCCGGCGCTTTCCTGCCGCCCTCTGCCGACGGGCGATCTGTGCAGGCATCCATCAGACGGTGCACATCCCGCCAGGTATAGACGCCGGGGGTATACTGACAAAACCAGCAGATCAGTTCCATGGGGCGCCGCATATTATAAGGTTCCTGCCCGCAGGCCAGCAGAAGCTCCAGAGTCTGCTCCCGGCCCATTTGGGTAATCATAGCCAGACGGAAGATCATATCCCGGTGGATGGTCTGCGCGTCGGTGAGGTAATGCTTCCAATTTTCAGTGGAGATCGTCAGGCCATGCCGGGCACGGCTGATGCTGCTCAATTTTTTTGACGTTTGATGAATCACGTTCTCAGGCCAGGAGATATTGGCGGTCTGACTGAGATCGGCATATCCCTCTCCGGATACCAGACCCTGTACCTGAATGTGCCGGCGGAGCACGAATCCGGGGGTGAGCAGCGTGGAATCGTCTGTTAAAAAGAGCAGCAATTCCTCGGCTGTCTGTTGGCGGTTCAGCTGGATCCCGGCCTTTGCTGTCTGCTTTGCCAAATAGCTGTCGATCCACAGCTGTGCGGCAAAAGTCAGGCTGCGCTCATATTCCATAATATTGACACCAACCTTTGTATTGTACCAGGCCGCCGAAGCGGCGGCTGGATCTGAGTGTGTTTTTGCTTCTTAAAAAACCAGTGGTTTTTAAATATCGTTTGAATGATTGAGTTTCCATACTTAACATTTCGCATAGATAAAAAATACTATGTTTAGTTTACCATGAATTTTTAATCTCAACAACTGCGTAGCGAACAATTTTTACCGTTCGTCTCTCTTTCTGTGATGATTTCTCTCATTCTTATCCACCGTTTTCCGAACCATGCACTCCCTGCCCGGTTCCGGAAGTTCCGGCACTATGGCCTTCTGAATAACCGGATGAAGTCCCGGAATCGGAATCTGATGCTTTCCTGATGAATGATATCATATTGTTCTGCCGATTTATTTCTGCTTTTTTAGAAAACGCATCTAAAAAAGCAGAAAATTTTTTGAGGAAAACAAGTGCTATATTATTCTTAGACGGGACAAATGGGAAATTCAAAACTCGCTTGCCCAACTTTTATGAATGGGGAAATTCCTCTGTATGATACTGCGAAAGGAGAATGTCAAAATGAAGCATGTCTATCTGTACCGCGCGCTCTGCGCATCTCTGGCTGCAATCACGCTGCTGTCCAACACATCGTCCGCTTTTGCGGCGGATGTTACAGGCGGCTTTACCGCCAGTCTCACTGCTGCTGTTTCCGGTGTGGTGATTGCCGACGGCGATTACCAGATTGGATTGTATGACGATCAAAGCAAGGGCTGGAACATCCAATATGGCTCCACGGAAATTGATAAAGCGCACATGGTGGTAGACTGGATGAATATGGAAAATCATGAGATTTTTCGTGTGATCAACCGTGGGAACGGCCTGATCTCGATCCATCCGCTGCATGCGCTGGATCTGTGCCTGAACGCACAATATGGGGCCGCCTGTGAAAAGGCGTCCGACGTGATCCTGCACAACTATGAGGACGGCGATACGGCCTCGCTCTGGCAGCCGATCGACAACGGCGACGGCTCGTACACGCTGAAAAATGCGGCATGCGGCTATGTGATTGATTTGAACTGCGGCAACTACTCGATTGGAAATAACTTCCTGCTTTGGGATCAGACCGGGGTGGATTTCATCCAGTCGTTCTATTTCATGCCCGTGGGAGTGCAGCCCTCGGGAATTGCTGACGGTGATTACCAGATCGGCCTGTACAACGATCAGGGTCTGGGATGGAATATCCAGTATGCCTCCACGGAAATCGATGCTGCGCATATGGTGGTCGATGGGCTGAATATGGAGAGCAACGAGATTTTCCGCGTCGTCAACCGCGGGAACGGCCTGATCTCAATTCATCCGCTGCATGCGCTGGATCTGTGTCTGAACGCGCAGTACGGCGCTGCCTGCGAAAAAGGCTCCGATGTGATTCTGCACAACTATGAGGACGGGGACACAGCTTCGCTCTGGCAGCCGATCAAGCACGCCGACGGCTCATATACCTTAAACAACGCGGCCTGCAATTATGTCATCGATCTGAATCGCGGCAACTACTCCGTAGGGAACAATTTCCCGCTCTGGTCCCATTCCACGGCAATCTATATTCAATCCTTCTATTTTATGCCTGTTGATTCGGCTCCTGCTAATCCTTCTGTCTCCAATCGCCAGCAGAGAATGGCGGAGGTGGCTTTGAGTTATCTGGGCAACAGAGGATACAATGGTTACTGTCAGAAATTTGTACGTGTTGTGGGAGAGAAGATCGGCCTGCCCTCCGGCGGCGCTCCCACGGCGCTGGATGCCTGTAACTGGTGGCGCGTGTCTACCTCTATGGACAATATCCCTGTCGGCGCGACCGTTTACCTGAGGAGCAAGAAACATTCCTCGCTGGGATATAAGTATGGTCATGTGGGGATCTATATCGGCAATGGGCAAGTCGTCCATGCGCAGGAAACTGTGAAGCAGAGCAGCCTGTCCTCCATGCTCAATTCGTACGACTATCTGGGCTGGGGATGGCAGGCAGGGGTTGATCTGCGCTGAATCAGGGCAGGATCCCCCTTCACACAGCTTGAGATTATGCCGGGGATTTCCTCCCGACGGCAGAAAGGAGAAGCACAGTGACCCATTCTGAATGTCAGAAATTGAAAGAATTGATTCGTCAGCTTGATATTATCCATAACCAGATGTTTGATGAAATGCAGCTTTTTGAGGTAACGGATCCGCGTGTCACATTGGTATACCATTTAGCGAATATTATGACGCCGCTTCGGGAGCTGGCCCGACAGGGAGAGACGTCCGAACCTTCGGAAAAAGCTGAAGCGCCGAACGAATCGCATCTGCTGCACGATAGATCCTTAGACAAATGATACAGTGATAGTTCCGGCTTCATGGGATACTGTCAATTTTGTTAAGAATGGCTGCTGTTTTTAAAACGGCGGCCATTCTGCGGCGTAAAATCATGTAATGTGAAATATTTTTATCCGCTTGTACCTTGTATTCAGAAAAACAGCCCGCAGGGTTCCGCTTGTCCCAATGAAGCTGTGGACTCCGATGAGTTCGCAGCTTTTTTTCCGTGAAGAAGGATGATATTGATTGTATGATAAAGATACAGGATGCGGCTGACGGACAGCTGTACCGCAAAGGCACCCACAGCAAACATACAGTCATTGGAGAGTGTGATATGGTGCCTTGTTAAAGAAAGGCGCCTGCAGCAAATAAAATTTCAAGATGGAGAAACTATGAGGCGCCTTGTGAAAAAATGATAGCTTGCAATAAAAATCTCGAAGAAAGGAGCAGCGCGATGTTTGAAATCAAAGGAAGGGTGAATACTGCAGTTTGTTATGCGGAATCGGCAGAGGAAGAAGCGGTGGAACAGATTCGGAGAATGTGCGATTATGAATTTACGCGGGGGTCGAAGATTCGAATTATGCCGGATGTTCATGCGGGGAAGGGCTGTACGATTGGTACGACCATGACAATCACCGGGAAGGTTGTCCCTAATATCGTAGGCGTTGATATCGGATGCGGGATGTATACCGTAGAGCTTGGGAAGATTGCGATTCCTTTTGAAGCAGTGGACGCGGCTGCTCATTTCATTCCAAGCGGGAGGGAGGTCTGGGAAGGGCGGATGGAGCGGTTCGATCTGACCGGACTTCGCTGCTATCGACATCTCAAGCAGACAAGGCGCCTGGAGAGGAGCCTTGGTACGCTGGGCGGAGGGAATCATTTTATTGAGATTGACGCCGCAGAGGACGGTACGAAGTATCTGATTATCCACTCCGGCAGCCGCAATCTGGGGAAGCAGGTCGCGGAGTATTACCAGCAGCTTGCGGTTGATTTGAATGCCGGCAAGGAGGAGTATTTTGAAAAGAGGGATGAAGTAATCCGTACTTACAAGGAGCAGGGCCGTCGTTCGGAGATTCAGGCCGCTCTCAAGGAGATGGAGAAGGAATGGAAGGCGAAGGAGCTTACGCTTCCCGCCGATCTGTGCTATCTCTATGATACTTATCTGGAAGACTACCTGTATGATGTCGGGATTTGCCAGCAGTTCGCGAAGCGCAGCCGGGAACGGATGGCGGAAATCATCCTGGAACGGACCGGAATGACGGGGTTGTCCGCGTTTCATACCATTCATAATTACATTGATGTGGAGGAAGGGATTCTCAGGAAGGGCGCTATCGCCGCGCACCAGGGCGAGCTGGTCCTGATTCCCATTAATATGAGGGACGGAAGCGTTCTGGCAAGGGGGAAGGGGAATCCGGAATGGAATGAATCCGCGCCGCATGGCGCCGGCCGGATGATGTCCCGGGCGAAGGCGAAAGAAATGCTTGATATGGACGAATATCGGAAGAGCATGGAGGGAATCTATACCACATCTGTGAATGAAGCCACGCTGGATGAAGCGCCCATGGCGTATAAGTCCCTGGAAGATATCATCAATGTGATTGGGGATTCCGTGGAAGTGATTGAGATTTTGAAGCCGCTGTATAACTTTAAGGCAGCAGATTAAAGAGAGGGCATTGGATGAAGGGAGGGCGCCGGATGCGGCGCCTTTGCCGCGCTGTGTATGAATGGAGGGAATGAAATGTTGCGTTATTTGAAAGAAGAATCGAACTTGACTCTGACCGAAAACGGCGCAGTTACTTATAAGAGTACGAATTCGTATTGTCTGGATCTGTTTGCCGACATCGGCGCGATCCGCAATCAGTCCGAACAGGAAATCACCGGCCGATTTATGAAGGCCTACGCGGAGGATCCGGATCTGGCGATGAGGATTCTGTTCTTCGGCCGGGATGTGCGGGGAGGCCTGGGAGAGCGCCGGGTGTTCCGCGTGATTATGAGGCGGCTGGCGGATGACAGGCCGGAATCCGTGCGGCGCAACATCGAGTGGATCCCGGAGTATGGCCGTTATGACGATTTGCTGGCTCTTATGGGCACTGCCTGTGAAGAGGATGCCGTGCGGCTGATCCG
>CALWGS010000042.1 GCA_944380155.1 uncultured Lachnospiraceae bacterium | reverse complement strand
ACAAGCCATGCTCAATGATCCCCGCATTTTGATTTTAGACGAGCCGACGGCGGGGCTTGACCCGAAAGAGCGCGTCCGTTTCCGCAATTTGATTAGTGCCTTTTCCAAAGACCGCATTGTAATCCTGTCTACGCATATTGTTTCGGATGTGGAGTTTATCGCGGAGGAAATCATTATGATGAAGTCCGGGCAAATCATTCATTTTGGAAATCCGCAGGAGATTACTTCAGAAATCGACGGTCAAGTATGGGAATGTACGGTTCCGACTGCCTATGCGGAAAAATACGCGGCTGCCTACAATACAAGCAATCTGCGGAACATCAGCGGAAACCTGACGATCTTACGGATGATTGGAGATCGTCCGCCTATGGAAAATGCGGTAAGGGTGCAGCCTGCTTTGGAAGATTTGTACCTGTTCTATTTCAAAGGGGGTTGTGAATTTTCCAGTTTTGCTGCCAATCACAGAAGCAAATCCGTTGTTCCGCTTGGTTGGGCTTTTACCCTTGTATCATGTGCAGGCCGTTTCGCTTTTATCAGTGGAGCAAATGAATAACGGTATGCTGTATGCGGTGTAGGCAATCCCGACAGCATTGCTCTTTTTAGGAATTGGCGCAGTGATATCTCGCCGCGTATTTGCAAAGCACCAAGTTTCATAAATTATGAGAGCATTGACGCGGTTCGGGTAGCCCACGCAGAAGTGGCAACAGCGCGTTGATGGCAGAAGCGTTTTCTGCCGGCGCACGCGAAAGCGGGCATACCGTTATGACTTATGAAGCCGGATTTGCGAAGATAAGCGGTCGTCGGGCATGTGATACCTGCTGGAGAAAGGCACAGTTAGAAAGCAGGATATTCTCTTTCAATGTAAGCGGTTAGGCCGAACGGTTGGCAAGTTGAGTTCCTGAGCAACCAATGTAACTATACCCTTTGTCCATAAACATAAAAAAGTAACGCTATATCAGCCACCTCTCCCAAACGTCGTGCCTTTTAACACAAAACAGTAACGCGGTCGGGCACATCGAACCCGACCGCGTTATTCGTCTTTTTGGAAGGTCCCCGCCTGTTTGCAGCGCGCGATATACTTCTGGATCCCCGCCCCACTTTTCCCGGTGAAGAAATCAATGACTGTCTTTAAGACGGTCCCTTCACTGTGTATTCCCCCGGCGGTCCGCCCGCCGGATCTCTTTCATTTTAAAATCACTCTCAAATTACGTTTCTTACCAGTCTGCGTACCCGTCCGCTTATGCGGCAACCTGTACGCGCTCCGTCAGCTCGTTCAGAACCTGAGTATACAGCCTGGAAACATCCGCATTCTCATCTGCCTGAATGCCCAGAATCATGGCTACAGACATCATCTCTTCCTTATCCCACTGTGCCGCCCCTGTCTCAACAAAAAACTCGTATCTCTGAACACTGTTCACGCAAGCTAAAAACTTCTTTAACATAATACCTATACCCTCCGTTTCTGTGCTGCCACAGCACATTCCATGAATACCTTCTTATATGTTTTCTTTTATCGTTTGTCTGATTCAACCTTCGAGCGGCGTTCCCATCTGCGCCTCTCTCTTGGTTACGCCTGGATGATAACATAGTTTTTCGGGAATGTAAAGAGGGGGAAAAGCCGAATTTCAAGGGCTTTTTTCGACGATTTTATAACAATCTTCTTCCATTCATTGACAGAACCGGCCATATCCTTTTATGAATATGGCCAGCTCACATCTCAATTTTCGATTTGCTTTTCATCATCACGCACAAAAATCAGGTCATTTCAGACGGATCAAAGAATCGCCAAAGCTGTGAGCCTCTGCTTCATCGTGTGTGATAAAGAGGACTGTCTTCCCGGACAGCTTTTCAGAGAGCCAGTCCATCACCGATCTCTTCCTGTCCTCGTCCAATCCCTGAAACGGCTCATCCAGCAGTACAACGTTCCCTGCGGCAAAGGCCGCTCTTACAATGGCTGTCCTTCGCTTCATGCCTCCGCTGAATTCGGATATAGGCTTTCCCCGCCCGTCCGCAATTCCGACTGCGTACAGCGCCTTCTCAATATCCTCTTCCGGGGTTCCCGCTGCCGCGGTCAGCGCGACATTGCCGAACGCGTCCAGTCCTTCGCAGAGCCTGTCCTCCTGGAATACAACCGTAATATCCGTCCCCTCAAGCCCCCGAATCCTGCCCGAATCCGGTTTCTCGATACCGGTCAGAATCCTTAGCAGAGTAGTCTTCCCGATTCCGGAAGCCCCCATCAGGCAGGTCACCCCGCCCCGCGGGCAGATCAGATTCAGTTCCTTCAGTACCGGCCTGCCGTTATAAGACTTGCACAGATCCTCTATCACAAGCTCCGGCGGCAGGGACGGATTCCCTGCCGGCTCCCCCTGCGCCCGCTTCAGCGTTCTCACCCGCACTCTCCCCCCGGCAAGCCTTCGCACCGCCCGTCTGACTCCCGCCATAACCAGCTTCTCAAAGATCACGCTGATCGCCACGATCACGCAGGTCCACGCGAACAGATCCTCCGTCAGCAGATAGAGCTTCGCTTCGTACAGCTCTCTTCCGATCGAGTGAGTCGGAATCCCGATCACCTCCGCCGCTACGCCGGATTTCCAGCAGAATCCAAGCCCGACCTGGCAGGCGGACTGCAGATACGGCAGCACTGCCGGCAGATAGAGATACCGGATTCTTCTGGCCGGACCGATTCGATACACCTGAGCCATTTCAAGCATCTTCCGATCCATGCTTTGAATCCCCTGAAGCACATTGGAGTAGATGATGGGGAGTACCATAAGAAATGATATCAGAATCGAAAGATTTCTCGAACTGAACCAGAACAGCGCCAGGATAACAAAGGACGCGACCGGAACCGCTTTAATCAGCTTCATAATCGGAGAAAGGAGCTCCCGGATGACCGGAAGCCCCGCCGACAAAATTGCCAGTATAATCCCCAGAACAAACGCCAGTCCGAACCCGGCGGCAATCCTCAGACACGAGAATGCCACCGGTCCCCAGAAGTCCGCGGTCCCCATCAGCTCTGCCAGCCGAATCAGGGTCGCTGCGGGCGAGGCGAACAGGATCTGCGTATCAATCAGCATAGATGCGATCTGCCAGACAAGCAGCCAGAACAGGATTACTGCAAGCTTCTTTGCCTTACTCCGCATAGTAGAAGTCGTCTTCCGGCATTGCGCCGCCGACGGAATCGGCATTCTGGTCATACAGGGTCTGAAGGTATCCGGACAGCTTCTCCCTCATCTCATCTCCGCGAAGAAATGTGACGTTGCAGTATGGAATCGCCTGCTCGGCTACGGCTGCCGTAAAGATATCGAAGGACTCCACCAGTGCCGCCGCTTCTTCCACCGAATCATTCACGAACGCCGTCGACGCTTCATATTCCTCCAGAAATGCATCCACCGCTTCCGGATTCTCCTCAAGGAACGCGGAGTTCACCGCAACTACTCCGGTCACGACGGAGCTGCCATTCTCACTGACAGCTTCCCACTCCTCAGTCACGTCCAGCGCGATCCTGACTCTGTCATTATTCATCATAACCGTTGTTACATAAGGCTGAGGAAGCATCGCAGCCGCATCCTCTGCTTCCGACAGGATTGCAGCCACCTCAGTCGCTTCGCTCTTATACTCGATGGTTACATCCTGATCCGGATCGATTCCGTATGCACTGAGCAGATAGCGCAGTGTATATTCCGGCGTGGTTCCCGCCCCGGTCGAATAGATGGTCTTCCCTTCCAGATCCGCAACCGACTGAATCGTATCCCCCGTCTCCAGAATATAAAGAACTCCGAGCGTATTAATGGCAGCCACACGGATCCCGCCCTGAGAACGGTTATAAAGTACGCTCGCCAGATTCGCCGGTACGGCGGCAATCTGAATGCTTCCGTTAAGCAGGGAAGCCGTGATCTCATCCGCCGCTCCCGCAATCGTGAAGTTATAGTGATTAGCCGTCGTCCCATTCGCGGCATCCTCCATCACCTTCACCATTCCGATTGCCGTAGGCCCCCTAAGTGCCGCAATGCTGATCTCAATCTTCTCTTCATCCTCCGTCACCTCCAAGGCAGTACTCTCTGCGGCCGTCTCCCCGGTGTCCTCCTCCGATACCGCCTCTGTCTGCTGCGTTGCAGCCGAGGTCGAGGCGGTCGTGTCTGTGGAATCCGCCGAATCTCCACAGCCTGCAAGCAGCGTAACGCCAAGAAGCGCCGCCATCATCAGTGTCATGATTCTCTTCATAATGTCCTCCTTTTCTGCACAAAAAACCTCACGCCCTGCAGTCATTTCTGCAACAGACGTGAGGTTCTCTCTCTAAAATCTTCCCTTCCCGTTAGAATTCCCTTCCGCGTCGGCGGTTCCATTGTAGCACGGAAATCCCGGCCTGTCAATTCTCCCTCGTATGCCGGACAGGCGCCCATGACCTTCCCCTGCCCTACCAGATGAAGGATCCGCAGGTATCCACAAAGTCCGTGATGTAATACACCGCGCGATCCGCATACTCCTCTTCCTCCTGCGCGTTCACCGCCACCGGCGCATCCAGCTGATTCGAGTAGGAATCCCACGCCGCGTAACACAGATGTCCGCGCCAGGTAATCCCAAACTTCCGGCTCCCGCACAGATCCATCAGCCTCAGAAGCGCCTTGCAGTGCTCCGGCGTCAGAAGCGTCTCGAGCGCCCTGGCATTGTCTGTGAATAACAGGAAGTTCCGGTCGAATTCATCCTCTCCCAGAATCATCCGGCACATCCCCGGTTCGCACAGCTCTCCCTTGTCCGGATAGTCATTCCCCAGGATCTTGAGCGCACACGGCGCCTCCTGCTTCGTCTGAAGCGTCAGCAGGATTCCCCGGAACCGATCCACCCTGGCGTAATAGAACTGTCCGCTGATATCCTGCGTCCGCTCTGTCTCATAGGTCTCGATCCAGCCGATCCGGATATCCAGCCCGCGGTACTTCGCCCCTGCAATTCCCCTGCGCTCGCAGTAAGTCTGCTTGACGAACAGACCGCTCTTCCACACATGATCCGCCGAAATTCCTCCGCGCCTGTCCACCATGAAGCTTTCGCCGAACGCCTTACGCATCGCCGGAATCAGTCTCTGCGAAAAGTAGCGGTTCGGCAGCTCCTCTCTGGCATTGTTCTGCGCCTTCTGCTTGCTCAGCTTATTGATCCCGACTGCCATCAGCACAATCCCAACCACCGCGCCTCCGCCCGTCATCAATAGCAGCGCGCCTCCCACAATCATCCAGATTGGCCCTGCATTGCTATTCTGATTCCGATTGTTCCGATCCGATACCTCATATCCTCTGTCATCCATCCCGCCGTTCATCCTCCTCACATCTGAAATATTCCCTCTTTCTTTCATGATACATGAATCTACTTAAATTGCAAGAATTAATTTTTCTTGCCCCATTTTGTGCCTGAGTGTATAATATCTCCTAGACAAAACGCTGTTCAGCAAACGGAAAGGGGACAGGAGGATGTATAAGATCATGATAGTGGAGGATGATATGACCATCGCCTCCGTATTGAACGATATGCTGGCTAAATGGGGCTTTTCTTCTTTCTATATCACAGATTTCACGGACATTTTAGGGCCGTTCGAACGGGAAGAGCCGCAGCTTGTGCTGCTGGATATTTCTCTGCCGTTCTACAACGGATATTACTGGTGCGGGGAGCTTCGCAAGCGTTCGAAGGTTCCCATTGTATTCATTTCCTCTAATACTGCGGGAATGGACATTGTAATGGCAATGAATATGGGCGGGGACGATTTCATTACCAAGCCCTTTGACCTCAATGTTGTAATAGCCAAGATCCAGGCAATCCTGCGGCGCACCTATGATTATCAGGAGGCCATGTCCATTCTGACCTGCAAGGGCGGAGTTCTCAATCTTTCCGAAACCTGCTTCTATTATCAGGACAAGCGGATTGAGCTGACCCGGAATGAATTCCGCATCTTAAAGCTTCTGATGGAACATAAGAACAATATTGTCTCCCGCGACCAGCTCATGCAGGGGCTGTGGGATGACGACTGCTTTATCGATGACAACACCCTGACCGTGAATGTGGCCAGACTGCGCAAGAAATTAGAAGACATCGGACTGGCCGGTTACATCACCACGAAAAAGGGGCTGGGGTATCGAATCAGTGAGGAGGGCACGCCATGAAACCATCCTTTAGATCCACGCTGAGAACCTGGCTTGCCTCCAGAAAGGGAATTCTCGGCTGCCTGGTGCTGGCCGGCATATTGTTCCCGCTGCTGGAGTTCTTATATTACGGGAGCGTCCGCTCTGCAGGATACGGCATGATTGTCTTTGCCTTCTGCCTGCTGCTGGCCGGAATCCCGGATCTCATCTCCTTTCGCAGACGGCACGGCCTGCTCTTTCTTGCCGCTGCGGCAGATTCCTTCTCCGACGATCTGCTCCCTGCCCCCTCCGGGCAGATTGAGAAGGATTACCAGGGCCTGATCCGCTCCCTCTGCCGGAAGCTGACCGAGCAAACCTCACAGACAGAACAAAAAAGCAGCCTCCAGATGGAATACTACACCACCTGGGTTCATCAGATTAAGACGCCGATCTCCGCCCTTCGCCTTCTGCTCCAGCAGGAGAAATCACGGGGAACAAAGACATCGCAGATGGAACAGGAGCTGTTCCGGATCGAACAATACTCCAATATGGTACTCCAGTACCTTCGCATTGAGGATATGAGCAACGACCTGGTTCTTTCAGAGTGTAACCTGGACAGACTGCTCAAGCAGGTCATCCGCAAATACTCCTCGCTCTTCATCCTGAAGAAGCTGACCCTTAAGTATGAAGAAATCACGCAGAGCGTTCTGACAGACGAGAAATGGCTTGCCGTCATCATCGAGCAGATCCTCTCGAACGCCCTGAAATACACGAATCAGGGCTATATCCACATCTGGTTTGACGCAGCGGATCACGCTCTGGTCATCGAAGACACCGGAATCGGCATTCTGCCGGAGGATGTTGCGCGGATCTTCGAGCGCGGCTTTACCGGGCAGAACGGGCGCATAAGCGGACAGGCCACCGGACTTGGGCTCTTCCTGTGCAAACGCGCCGCGGATCGCCTCGGGCACCGGCTCGCGGTTACCTCCGAAGTCGGGAAGGGAACCTCGGTCCGGATCCGGTTCTCTATGGAACGCCTGGAAGTATTTGAATAAATCCCGTCTGATAACCTTACAAAAATGTAATGTTCTCCGGAAAAATTGTAAGGAAGAATTAAGGCAGCCTTCTCCCGTCTGCGGTATGATAACTCCAGACTGATGGAGACGGCAGCTGACCACCAACTACCTACCTGCCTGCCGTCGGACGAATTCGCGTGCCTCTACCCTCTTACGCACGCGAATCCGTTCTCTGCGCGGGGCTATCCACCACCCCTACACCGCCCCCGCGCGGAGCACAGTCTGAGTGAAAGTATCATGCGCGCATACGGCGCGGAAACGGAGGTTATCATGTCATTACTGGAAGTAAAGCATTTGAAGAAAGTATATACCACACGGCTCGGAGGCCAGCAGTGCCAGGCGCTGCACGATGTTGATTTCACGGTAGAGCAGGGAGAATTCACCGCGATCATGGGCGAGTCCGGATCCGGCAAGACTACGCTCCTGAATATTCTGGCATCCTTCGACAAGCCGACCGCAGGAGAAGTCCTTCTGGACGGGAAGAAGATGAGCACAATCCCGGAACGCCAATTATCCGCCTTCCGGAGGGAAAATCTCGGCTTCGTATTTCAGGATTTCAACCTGTTAGATACCTTCTCCATCCGGGACAACATTCTGCTCCCGCTGGTCCTCTCAAGGAAATCCTACCAGGAAATGATTCCGAAGCTCACTCCGATTGCGGATCTGCTCGGTCTCTCCGACCTTCTTGACAAATATCCGTATGAGGTATCCGGCGGCCAGAAGCAGAGAACTGCGGTTGCCAGGGCAATCATCACCGATCCCAAGCTGATTCTTGCCGACGAGCCGACCGGCGCGCTCGACTCCAAAGCCTCCGCCAGGCTGCTTGCCCTTTTCGAGGAGATCAACACACAGGGACAGACGATTCTGATGGTAACGCACAGCGCCAGAGCCGCAAGCCACGCGGGACGCGTTCTGTTTATCAAGGACGGCGAGGTCTTCCATCAGCTCTACCGAGGCGGCCTCTCCACCGATGAGATGTTCAAAAAGGTATCCGATACCCTCACTGTACTCGCGAACGGGGGTGAGCTGCATTGAAATTCACCTTCTATCTGAAGCTTGCGCTGACGAACCTGAAGAAGAACCGCGAGACGTATTTTCCGTATTTGCTGGCCTGTCTGGGAACGGTATTCATGTATTTTCTGTTCGTCTCGTTCGCTTATAACGAAGGACTGCAGAATATCAGCGGCCGGGATATGGTATCTTCCCTGTTTCTGATCGGGAAAATCGTTGTGATCGTCTTCGCCGCGATCTTCATATTCTACGCGAACTCCTTCCTGATGAAGCGCAGGAAAAAAGAAATCGGCCTGTATTCCATTCTCGGACTGGAGAAACGCCAGATATCCGCCGTTATGTTCTTCGAATCCCTGATCATGGGCGCAGCCAGCCTGATTGGCGGCCTGCTGTTCGGAACGGTATTCGGCAATCTCCTGTTCCGAATCCTGATGCGCCTGGTCGATACTGCTCCGGACTCTACCTTCATCCTGAACCCGGCCCACTTCGCGGAGACCGGCATCTTCTTCGGCGTTGTCTTCCTGTTCACCTTCTTCTTCAATGACATTCAGGTACGCAAAAGCAAGCCAATTTCGCTCCTGAAATCGGCGAATGAAGGGGAGAAGGAACCGAAGAGCTCCCTTCTCCTGACTCTGTTCGGAGTAGTAAGCCTTGGCTACGGATACTATATCGCGCTGACAGAGGAATCCATTATCTTGGCTATCGTGAAGTTTTGGGGCGCCGTGATTCTGGTCATCCTTGGAACCCATGCCCTCTTCACCTCCGGCAGCATCTTCATCCTCAAAACACTGAAACGAAACCGGCATTTTTACTATAAGCCCAATAATTTCATATCGGTCTCCAACCTGATCTACCGAATGAAAAAGAACGCCGCCGGACTTGCCAATATCTGTATCTTAAGCACCATGATCCTGGTTACGGTATCCACAACCATCGCCCTGTACGCAGGCAAGGAGGATATGCTGCGCGCCCGCAATCCCAGGCAGCTTGCCGTAACCTGCCGGACGGACACAATTCCGCTCTCCGAGCTGTCCGGTCAGATGGAGGCCTATGCGGCAAAGCACAATGTTACGCTTGTAGATGCACAGAACTTCTCCTACACAACCTTCAACCTGATGCGGGTCGATCCCTATCACGGCACTTCCTTCGAGACAATGCCAGACTACATGCTCTCCTACTCTTCGCTTGATCTCTATTACTATGAGTTCACAGTTATTCTTCTGGAGGATTATAACCGGATGGAAGGAACCGAAGAGACCCTTGAGCCGGATGAGCTCATTCTGTTCTCGAAGGTAAATGATTACGGATATGATACCCTGACCATGCCATTCGCCGAATTTCGGATTAAGAAGGAGGTCGATGAAGTCAGCTTCTCCTCTCCGAAGGCGGATCTCTCCATGGATCGGGGAGCCATTATCGTAGTAGACAGCCAGGAGACACTGGACACAATCACTGAAAGCTACCTGGCGCTTGAGAACCAGACGGATCTATATCTGTACACCTATAACCGCGCACAGGCGGATCTTACGGGGGAAGAGGAGGATCGGATTGCCTTCATTGAAGAATACAGAGAGGCAATGAAGGAGGCCTACGGGCTGAATAACAGCACCCTCACCGTCTTAAGCTATGACATTGACCGAATTGAATGGAATGAAATGTACGGAGGCTTCCTGTTCTTAGGCGTTGCCCTGGGACTGCTGTTCTTAATGGCAATGGTACTGATCATCTATTTCAAACAGGTCTCCGAAGGATATGAAGACCGCGTCCGTTTCGAAGTGCTTCAAAAGGTCGGCATGGATAAGCGCGACATCCGAAGAACCATCAACCGGCAGCTCCGCCTCGTCTTCTTCCTGCCCCTTGCCGGAGCCTTAATCCACCTGGCCGTGGCCTTCCGAATCCTCAGAAGCCTCCTCGCCATGTTCCAGCTTGAGAGAACCGGACTCATCGTACTGTGCTTCGTGGCGGTATCGGCAGTCTTCTCGATTGTCTATTTCGTTGTATACCATCTGACCTCAAGGGTGTATTACCGGATTGTTAACCGGTAGGTGGGGTCAGAAAAACCGCGGGGCGGCTGCCAGCCCCGCGGCATCACGTTACTTCAACATCGAACTATTATTCACAACCGCCGTATTATACAGGAACAGCACATCCTGTCCGTTGAACTCAACCAGCTCCGGCAGATAAGCGCTCATGACAAAACGCAGGTCGATCAGCGTAATCTTCTCGTATACCCCGGTCAGCAGAGGTGCCAGACTGCTCATGAAGGAGTCGCCGAAGATGATGAGCTCCTTCCCGTTATCCACGTCTGGATTGGTGATCTCAACCAGGGGATTGGGACCTCCAAGAAACAGATTATACGGCACATCCGTCTCCCACTGATCCAACAGATAGACGCCCGTGTAGGTTCCTGCTTCATAGATGGACACCTCGGCATTCTCCGTATTCCGGTTCACCAGATAAGACATACGCTCTCCGGGCGCATTCTCCATATAGGAAGCATATACGCCTCGGTAGGGACTTAAGGTGTTCAGGCTAAAATCCGATTCCTCCACTTCAAAGCCCATCGCGTTTCCAAGTACATTCACCACTCCGAAGAGCTCCTCCTGTCTCCAGTGGAGATCCGTCTGATAATAATCGGAAAGAGAGAGCTCATAGATCAGCGGAATGTACTCCGCGTGCTCTACTGTCTGCTGCAGCGTACTAATCATCATGAAATAATCCTCTGTGGTCAGAATCGTATTCGGGATGAAGAAGCTCTTATCCGGAATCACCGAATAATAGACATTGGTCTGTCCGTCCAGGCAGGTTTCATAGATGGATTCGATCTTCTCTCCAAGACGGATCGCCGAAGTCTCATTGTATTCCTCCGGAGCCATTGCCGCATGTCCCTGATACAGAAGCATTCCGTTGTCATCCGGGCTCACCGCCTGCGACAGAACCTCTGCCTGTTCCCCGGCTTCCTGCAGGGACAGGAAAGCGTCCATAATCTCCTGTGACATCTCGCTTGTCATAACAAGCAGAACCATGTTGTCAATGCTGCCCACCAGAACATTCCTCGGCTCCACGCCTACGCAGATCCATTTGTTCGGATTCACCGACTGCACGATCTGCTCCTTGGCCGCTTCCACATCCGCGCCCTCCGGCAGACGCGCCAGGCAGACGGAATAAGGTGTTGTAATGATCATCGCCTCCGAGGCCATTGCCTCCTCGAACTCCACTTCGTCCGTTCCCAGATAATACGCCGCATTCTCCGCGGTAATCTCAACATTCGCTATCATCGGCAGATCAGAGGTAACATTGGCGTAGATCGCCTCCATAATCTCCTCCAGACTTCCCTCAAGGAACTGGTTCTCCCCTTCCGCTTCCGGCGCTTCCGTCGGGGCAGGCGCTTCGGTCGATTCCGGTGCCTGTGTGGGAGCCGGAGTCTCGGTCGGAGCAGGTGCCTGCGTCGGCTCAGGGGCATCCGTCGGCTCCAAAGTCTCGGCCGGATCAGTGGAGGATTCTGTTACAGTCTCGCTTTCATCCGAATCGGTCTCCTCCTGCGTTGTCTCTTCCGGCTGCGTCATCTGCGCTTCGTCCGACGTCTCCTCTTCCTGCACAGTCTCTGTGGTTCCTGCGGTCGGCTCCGTCTCATTCTCTCCGGACGTTATCTCCGGATCAGAAGCCTCCGTCGTCTGCTCTGTGCCGGGAGCGTCCTGTGATTCCCCGCTCTGGCACGCCGTAAGGCTTACGCTTAATAATAACGCAAATGCCGCCGTTCTGGCCGCCTTATGTATCCTGCTTTCTCTTCGTCTCATGGGATTCCTCCTGTAATCATGTATTCACACATTATTCGCAGAAGGCCGCCCGATAGTTACACCATGTGCGCAAATTTTTCCAGCTTCTCAGACCTTGAAGCAGTACCCGACACCCCAGATCGTCTCAATATACTGCGGCTTCGAGGTGTTCACCTCAATCTTCTCCCGAATCTTCTTAATGTGCACAGTCACAGTCGCGATATCACCGATGGATTCCATATCCCATATCTTCTGGAACAGCTCCTCCTTGGTAAAGACGTGATTTGGGTTCTCCGCCAGGAACGTCAGGAGATCAAATTCCTTAGTCGTGAACGGCTTCTCCTCTCCGTTGATATAGACCCTCCTTGCGGTCTTGTCAATCTTAATTCCGCGAATCTCAATGACCTCATTCTCCTTCGCTCCCGAACCAATCAGGCGCTCATACCTTGCCAGATGTGCCTTCACCCTCGCCACCAGCTCGCTCGGGCTGAACGGCTTCGTCATATAATCATCTGCTCCAAGGCCAAGGCCGCGAATTTTATCAATATCATCCTTCTTGGCCGACACCATAATAACCGGGATATTCTTTGACTCCCTGATTTTCCTGCAGATCTCAAATCCATCCACTCCCGGAAGCATCAGATCCAGGATAATCAGATTAAAATCCTCCTTCAGCGCCCGCGCAAGGCCCGTATCTCCCGCCGTCTCAATGGCTACATCGAATCCGGACAGCTCCAGATAATCCTTCTCCAACTCGGCGATCGCCGTCTCGTCTTCTACAATCAATATTTTTCCGCTCATGCCGTTCCTCCAATCCGCTCTTATCAGCTTTCTTTATATTTGCGCAGGGTAAAATAAATCGTTGTCCCCTGCCCTTCCGTGCTGGTTGCCCAGATCTCCCCGCCATGCTCCGAAATAATCTTCTTCGCAATCGCCAGGCCCAGTCCGCTTCCTCCCTTTCTCGAATTACGGGACGCATCGGCCCGGTAGAACCGTTCAAAAATATTCGGAAGATCCTCCTCGCTGATTCCGGTTCCGTTATCCTCAATCTCAATCTGAACAAAATCCCCCAGCTCCTTAATCCGGATTTGAATCCTCCCCTGCTCCTTATCCAGGTATTTCACCGCATTATTGATGATATTATTAACCACCCGCTTGATCTGCTCCGCATCCGCAACCACGCGGACGGACGGATCCACATCCATCTGACAGGTCAGTTCGATATGCTTCACCTCCAGATCCAGGCTGATCTCATCCATACAGTCCTCAAAATACCCGTTCACATTAATCGGTTCAAAATGATATGGCACCGTATTACAATCCAGCTTGGTATATACGGATAATTCGTCAACCAAAGCGGACATATCGCTCGCCTTGGTATAGATCGTCCTCAGATACTTATCCCGCTTCTCCTCAGAATCCGCCACCCCGTCCAGCAGCCCCTCCGAGTACCCCTTAATCGCCGTCAGGGGGGTCTTGAGATCATGGGAAATATTACTGAGCATATCCTTCATATCCTGCTCATATTGCATCCGAACCTGAATCAGTTCCTTCAGATGAATCCGCATCTCCTCGAAATCCTCGCAGAGCTGCCCGATCTCATCCTCGGGATCTCCTTGAACCGAGAAATCAAGATTGCCCGACTGCACCTCATTCATGGCCTTCTTCAGGGTATTCAGCGGCCTTAGAATACTCCGGTACAGCCACACAACCAGAATCACAGCTGTGAAAAACAGAATGAACCCAAACGCAATCACGCCCCGAATGGCAGAAGCGCGAAGCTGGGGCACCAGAGTATTCACATCTGTGACAATGAACACCGTCCCCTCTGCCCCGTCCGTATAATAAAAATCCTGCTGCTTCACCAGATAGGCATCCTCGCCCATTCCGGCACTGATATAGATTCCTCCGTCCTGCTCCGTCGTGTAATCCCCGAAGTCCGGCAGCTTATCCTGAATCTGAGCAAAATCCCCGCTGCTTCCCTCATAAACATACTCCTCCCCCTTCCTCAGAACGAGAAAGGAATACTTCGTCAAAAGCTCGCTGTTAACAGATTCCACATAATCCGCGTCCTCGAACTTCTCCGGCGTTTCCATTGCGCAGACTCTCAGATCGTTATAATCCCCTCTGGTCAGGCGGTTGAAAATCCTTAAGGGATTGGAGATCAGATCCATTGTCTTGGAATTCAGATCATAGTTCTCCTGTACCGAATCCTCCTGCAGCTTGAGGATCACACCCCCGACTGTGGTTATCATGATAACGGGAAGTATGGTGATAATCAGAAACGCCGCAAGCAGCCTTCGTTTCAGATCCATGGTATTCCTCCTTTCTTCCCGGCATTCTATGCCATAGGATGATTATATCATATTTCGGCAGAATATCCATGCGTACCAAGCCGTTTAATTCTAAAGTTTTTATAACCAGTCTATCATTGAATCCGTCCCCGGATACACAAGAGGGATGCCGCAGAACAGCCCGTATCCCGGTTGTCTGCGGCATCCCCTGCCGGTCATCTTATAAATAGCTCTTCAACAGCTCCACTTT
>CALWGS010000041.1 GCA_944380155.1 uncultured Lachnospiraceae bacterium | reverse complement strand
CCGAAAGCTTCTTTGACGTCTGTCTTACCACATCCCATTCCTGCTTCACCGCATCACGCAGCAGAGCCTTCTGATTGTCCCATGCTCCGGAGAGAATCCGGATCTCCTCCTCATATCCGCGCTTCTCCCCTGCCTGCTTCGCAAGAAGGCTTTGAACCAGCTCGAACAGGTGCTCGTGTCCCATGACCCGTCCCGCTCCCCACTGGAGCCGTTCGGGCTCCTGATTCAGCACATAGTCCGTAAAATAATCGTACACCTCCCTGTCGAACAGGAATGCGTACCGGTTATTATCAATCTCATAAATCGCCTCAAGCGCCGCCTCCGGATTCCCCCGCCGCAGAGCATCCAGCGCAAGCATTCCCTCCTTTAAGTTGTTCTGCACATAGGAATGCGGAAACACCACCTCATCCGACCAGGTCAGGCGCACCAGCTGATCCTGTAAGGCACGAAACAGGGCGAGCATCTCTCTCTCGATACCGGCAAGCTGCGATCTTCTGGCTGCGGGATCCGGCGCGTGATTCTCCCTCTTTATAAGCACAGACTCCGCCGCGCGGTTCTCCCGTCTTCTGCGAGCAGTCTGCTCTGCATCGTTTTCCCGCTTTATGAGCGCAGATTCCGCCGCGCGGTTCTCCCGCTTCACAAGGGCATATACCTGCTGCGCCAGTTCCTCTGCTCCCTCAATCTCTTCCAGGAATTCCTTCGCTGCAATCCCCGCCTGTCTGGCAAGCCCGACATCAAGGCTTTGTCTCAGGCAGGCAAGCTGCCTGGAAAAATCCAGCGGCGCGATCACGGTCCGGTCCAATGCCATCAGCAGCATTCCGTAGAGCACATGGTGGTGGGAATAGACCTCCTCCTGATAATACTCATCGTTATCGAACTGAGAATGGTAGTGCGTCTCCATGAAGCTTCCGCCTGAGAAATCATTCACCATGGACGGGATTCCGGAGATCGCGATCGAGAAATCGTCCGACCAGGTCTCGATTGGATATACCACTCCGATTCCGTCCGGATACACGCTCTCTATCTTCGGCACGGTCCGCACGAACTCCTCCAGGAAGGAAGCGTATTCATAAACACAGCGGATCCTATCCTGGCTTGCGTGCGCATGGGCCGGCAGCTCAAAGTTCAGATTCGCGAACACCTTCCCCTGCCATTCGGGATGAACCACGAAGACCTCCTGATAGGCCCCTGTGGACCAGTCGTATTTGGAATTCACAACTCCCCACTCCTCCGCTGCCATCGCGCAGAATAAAAGCGTCTTCTCCGGCCGGTATCCGCTCTCAATCAAAGCCTTCGCAATCCCAAGCATCATGGCGACCGCCGCATTGTCATCCTGAAATCCGTCAAAATAAGAATCATAATGCGCGCTTACCAGGATAATGGAATCGGGATCTCTTCCCGGAATCGTGCCAAGGATATTATAGGTGAATCCGTCCCTGACAACCCTTGATCTCGCGTCAAGCCGGACCGTCAGCTCTCCCGCATCCGCCAGATCCCGCTTCAGGACCGCCGCGTCCGCCCGCGACATGGAGAATGCCGCCGCGTAATCCGGCCCTCCGATATCCTGGGCATTCAAAGCTGTATCATGAATCTCTCCGTATCCGGACTCCTGCACCGCAATCAGCGCGGCCGCTCCCTTCTTGTAAGCCTGGTACACCGGATAGCTGATCCACCACTCATCCCTCTGATTGATGTCCGCAAGCACCAGCTTTCCCTCAATATCCATCCTCTCAAGCTCTCCGCTTGTCGCCCGCCCGGCATACACCAGCCGAAACTCCTTCGGCCCCTGCGTATCAAACTGCGTCTGATAGCCCGCAAGCTCGAAGGAATGCTCCTCTCCGTCCGCCCCAAGATAGCTCAGACGCGCCCCGGAGAACTCCCAGCAATCCGTCTTAATCCGGTCCTTTCTGACATCCTGAAGTCCGATCCGCTTCATCTCCTCATACAGCATTTCCCCGGTTTCATACTCCGCCTGCGAGCCCGCTGTCCGGTACCCCAGTGCCTCATTGCACCGGTATTCCTCCATCCGCCGCGCAAGCCGGTAGGAATACCCGATATCCAGCTTCCTGCAGTATTCTTCTGCGGCCTCCCTTTTCATTCTTTCTGTATCTAAGTCAAAGCCCTCTGGCTCTTCTGCGCCGATTCTCTCTGATTCGTCCAACTCTTATGTCCCCTTTCTGTCATTTTCCGGCATGATTTCTGTCATTCTCTTTCCCTATCTTAGATACCGCGTCCGAAATTGTCAAGAGCGGCTGCCGCTTCCGGTTGTACCTGCCTGGAATCTATGCTACAATAACAAAAACCAGACAGAAAGGATCGGGAGAGGGACTCTCTCTCCGGAAGATAGAGATGAAAAAAGGATGCGAATATACAGGCTATACCAAACGAACCGAATTCCCGAATAAGGGAATTGTTGCCGTCACGTCAGAGAACGGGACGGAATACGCCGTTGTAAAAGGCGCGCTCCCCGGACAGGTCGTGCGCTTTGCGGTCAATAAAACCAGAAAGAAGACGGAGGGCAGACTGCTTGAGGTCGTTACCCCGTCTCCCGCCGAGCTTGCCGTCCCCGACTGCCGCCATTTCGGCGCGTGCGGAGGCTGCTCGCTGCGCTCCCTGCCATACGAAACACAGCTTGCGCTCAAAGAGGAGCAGGTCCGCTCTCTCCTCGACAGCGTCCTGGCGGATACCTGCCCGGAGTACGTCTTTGAGGGCATCCGCCGCAGTCCCGTCACAGAGGGCTACCGCAACAAGATGGAATTCTACTTCGGAGATGAATACAAGGACGCCCCCCTTGCGCTCGGCCTTCATAAGAAGGGAAGCTTCTATGACATTGTAACCGTAGACGGCTGCCGGATCGTGCATGAGGACTTCCTGCGGATTCTCTCCTGCACCCTCTCTTATTTCACAGAGCTTCATGCATCTTACTATCATAAGCAGACTCATATGGGATATCTGCGCCATCTGGTTGTGCGCCGGGCGGCCGCAACCGGGAACATCCTGATTAACCTGGTAACCACCTCACAGGAGACCTTCCCCCTTGCCGCCCTGGCCGAGGCTCTGCTCTCCCTGCCTCTTGATGGCAGGATAGCCGGGATCCGCCATTCCGTCAACGACTCCCCCGCCGATACGGTCCGCGCGGACTCGTTTGAAATGCTGTATGGGCGCGATGATATTTTCGAGGAGCTTCTCGGCCTGCGCTTCCGAATCTCCGCCTTCTCCTTCTTCCAGACCAACACCCGCGGCGCCGAGGTTCTGTATGAGGTGGTCCGGGAATACGCAGGAGCCTCTCATAACCGCCTGATCTTCGACCTGTATTCCGGCACGGGCACCATCGCACAGCTCCTCGCACCCGTCGCGGAGAAGGTAATCGGAGTCGAGATTGTAGAAGAAGCCGTCGCTGCGGCAAAGGAGAATGCCGCGCTCAATCACCTTGACAACTGCGAGTTCATCGCCGGGGATGTCCTCTCGGTGGTCGATACGCTGCCCGGGAAGCCGGATCTCATCATCCTTGACCCTCCCCGTGACGGCATCCACCCCAAGGCTCTGCCCAAAATCATCGGATTCGGCGTGCCTGAGATCGTGTATGTATCCTGCAAGCCCACCAGCCTGATCCGGGATCTGGAGGTGTTCCTTCAGAACGGGTATCGTGTTGTGAAGGCGTGTGCGGTTGATATGTTTCCAGGGACGGTGCATGTTGAGACAATCGTGTTGCTTTCCAGGAAAGAGAGCAACCTGAAGGAAGAGTGAGAAAAGTTCCCGCCGGAGTAAATGGAGATGTCCGGTTTCCAAAAGGGCGCCACACGATCAGATACGCGTCTGTGGGATCGGTTTTTTAGTGGATTCCAGCACAATACAGTGTAGAATATGTGCTGGAGAAGCTAAAAAACAGCATAAGAAAAGCACCCACCCTGCGATGGATACTCTTCAAAAATGATTGTTGTTTTGTCGGCGATCAGCCGTCCAGCAGCCAGTCAATGAGGTTCCGCGATTTGATCCCATCATAGGAAGCGTCCAGCCCCGGCTCCAATGACAGCACGATCTTCTCATAATTGTCCCGGATCTTCTGCAGCGGGGCAAGCTCCCGCTTGCGAACATCCTCGCTCTGCATGGACTCTGTCACCTGGATATAGAGTTTGTCATTGGCAGTGGCGGCAATAAAGTCCACTTCCTGACTGTCAATCTTCCCAATGGCCGCGTCATATCCCCGGCGAAGCAGTTCGAAGTAGACCACATTCTCGATAGCATGGCCGCTGTCCCGATTGCGAAAGCCCAGCAGATAGTTTCGAAGCCCGATGTCCACAATATAGTATTTCCCCAGGGTGCGCAGATATTCCCTGCCCTTGATGTCAAACCGCTTGATCTCATAGAAGAAGTAGCTTTCCAGCAGTGCGCCAATATACGCCTGCACCGTATGGGTGCTGGGCGTTCCCTTGCGCTTCTTATTTTCCAGCAGTCCTTCATTCATCAGCGTATTGCCAATAGAGGAAACAGAAATGCTGCTGCCGATGTTGTCCGCGAGGAACAGCACAATCTTACGCAGAAGCGCAGAATCGGTAATCTGCCGCTGCCCGCGCCGTTTTTCCCGCTCCAGAATATCCCGCACCACCACAGTGGAGTAAATGCCATCCAAAAGGGACAACGCTTTTTCCTGATCCAGCCCGATATCTGCGATTCCCGGCATCCCGCCAAACCGCATATAGGCGTCAAATACCTCCCGCAGATCGTAGCGTTCGCCGCTTTTATCAAACACCTGCCGACGAGTTCCACCCAGGGCACTGCTGATTTCACGCACCTCAAAGTTGTGGAAGTCCAGGAACTCCCGGAAAGAAAGCGGCAGCATTTTGATCTCCACGCACCGTCCGGAGAGATAGGTGGAATACTCTGAGGACAGCAGGCAGGCGTTGGAGCCGGTCACATAAAGGTCGCAGTCCAAATCCACTCGGAAAGAATTGACCGCATCCTCCCAGGCATCGATTCGCTGCAGTTCATCAAAGAAAAGGTACATCCGCTTACCCGGAACAACCCTCTCTTTTACATAGTGGTATACCTCATCCGAGGCCATGTTCCGAAAATCATGGGATTCAAAGTTCATCTCTACGATCTGTTCCTCCTGGACGCCGATTTCTCGCAGATGCCGGATCATCAGCTTCAGCAGACTGGATTTTCCACAGCGGCGGATGCCGGTGATGATCTTCACTGGTTCCGTGTCCTGAAACCCGATCAGCTTTTTCAAATACCGATCCCGGTTCTTGAGTTCATGTGATTTTATCATGCTGCATTCCTCCTGTCGCTTCTATCGTAGCACAAATGCACGAAATAATCAAGTTAGTGCTGTCAATAGCATAAACTTATCGTTTTTCGACAAAAATGCACTGCCAGATAAATAGAAGCCCCCGCCTTCATTCACACGAGCTGGGAGTTGTTTAGTTTCTGATATGAATTTTTTATGCAAATAA
>CALWGS010000040.1 GCA_944380155.1 uncultured Lachnospiraceae bacterium | reverse complement strand
TGCTTCTTCGTATACCTTCCGGATATTTCCTCCGCTTCCGCTCTGCCGGTTTCATTCTCCCCGTTTCCCCCGCTCCGTTCCTTCAGCACCTGAAGCAGCTTATCAAAGGTACAGTTCTCCTCCCTTCCCGCCATATAGAGAGAATATATCATCAATACGGCTTCTTCATCCTTATAATCCACCTGATTCATCAGTACCTCGAACAGCTCCGCCAGCTGCCGCTGCATATCCTTTTGGTAGCCCGGAAGATAACACAGGGACACCTCACAGGCCGGAAGAGACAGATAAATATACTCCGGCCGAAGAACAAAATCATTCTCATCCAGAAGATATTCCTTTCCCCTTCCCACAATGGAAATAATATCCCGAACCAGCTTTCTCAGCTCCGGACTGCGAAGCGTCTTTCTCTCATAGATACAGGCGAAGGACTGTTTCGAGGAGATATCGTAATAATAAGCGTTCTTCTCATCAACGGTCCTCAGCTCAATTCCCAGAAGCCCCTCTATCCTGTTATTCAAAAGCATGGAGATCCGATAGGTACTCCCGGACATTTCCTCTGTTCGAATCACCAGATAACTATTATGCATATCCCGCTTATAATCGACCTGAATCTCTGTCATCTTCTCTCTCAGACCGGATCCCCCGATCTCCTCCTTCATCCTAATCTGCCGCCGAAATCTCCTCCACGGACCTCTGCAGAATATCCTCTCCGAGATTCCATACAATATCCGAGATTCTCACTCTGTCCGCCTGTCTCATTGCGCCGGATCGAACGGACAGATGCTGTTCCTCTTTCATTCCCGTAATCTGCATCATTCTGCCGCTCCTTTGTTCTAACTCGACAGACAATTTGATACTACCCGGCGCAGCTTCTCCCGTTACTCTGGCATCCCGCGGAAGCAGAGTCTTGTCCTCAAGCTCCTCTTCCAGCTCTTTGTGTAATTTTTCCATCATCTCCTCTCCCTCTCCCGCCATCTTAGATTCCGAAAATCTCAAGGCATACCGATGTACAAAGATAATGGCAGATGTCTCGTCATACAAATAAAAATTCACAAGAATCACAGAAAATATAATAAAGATCAGAATCGGGAACAACAGTGCCGCCTCCGCGGTAAAGCTTGCGTTCAATTCCTTTCTTCGCAGCTGTTCTAATGCCTTCAACTCATCCTCCTCCTTACACCGGCGCGATAAGCAGATACCCCGCCAGCAAAAACGGTATGAACGGCAGCCTGGTATTCCTTCCGGCCTTCCCCGTCATGAACAGGATTCCCGATAGAATCGCCGCAAGAAAGAATCCTATGCATAGTATCTCAAGATTCTTAACCAGACCGGTCCCGATTCCTGTGACACACAGCACGCAGGCATCACCCTCCCCGATCTTTCCCTTCGTAGCCCTGCTGATCAGAAGCACGCATCCTCCCGCTGCCATTCCTCCAAACGCTTCCCCAAGATCCGCGCCATCCCATGCGGCACACAGAATCAAGGCAATCCCGGCATACAGGACCGGATACAGCCTGATCCTGCGATATCTGATATCACGGATTGAGCTATAAAGCAAAAGTCCGGCAATAATCAGATTTTTCACTGCGCCAGCCATCATTTCTTTTCCTCTTTCCCACACTTCGAACACGCCCGGCAGCTCTCCCTGGCTTCTGTCAGACGGATTGTCTTAACAACTCTCTTAATTCTGGAACAGTTCAGATCAGAATGATACGCCGTACCGTATTTTGTGATGTAGATTCTCCCGGACGGCTCCCGCTTACCGGAACAGTACAGACAGGCCTGATACCTCTCTCCGTTCTCATTCTTCAATCCGGCCAGATCCTCATACTCTGCGGCCGTAACTGATATCTTGATGTAAGTACAATCCGGACTGATATGATAGACCTCTCCATTCTCCGTAATATACGCAATCTGCGGCTCATCCTCCTCATCGTCCTCCGCCTCCTCTTCCTCATCGTCTTCCGGCATCTCTCCTTCTCCCGTGAAGCTTCGGACCCGAATCCTCTGCGTCACCGGAAATGCAAGATCAGAAAACAGCGGAAGCGGCAAGACAATCCGGTATCGCAGCAGAATCTCCGCATACATTCCCTCAGACAAAATCGTAGATCCCGCCGCCGATATTCCGCCAAATCCCCCTGCAATACAGGAATCATTGATCCGCTCAACATCCAGATACCGCGCTATCATACTCTTATAAAACAATTCCGCTGAAATATCCCCGGCCAGTCCCCGAAGCAGATCCTCTCCCGCCGACTCATCCATCTGCGACAAAGCGCTCTCCTCCCATACCTTATCTGCGGCAGCTTCGGCCCTCGAAGCCAGATATCCGTACCCCGCTGCCACCCGCACCGCCTCAAAGGCCGCATAATGAAGCTCCTCCTGAATGCGGATTATCTGAAAGAAGTACAGGAACGCCAGCCATGCCATGAAAACAATCGGCACCGAAAACGCCGCCTCCGCCGTCAGAGATCCCGCTGCCGTTTCCCGTTCCCTCGCCATTCTCCCGGTTCCTTTCCGTTCCATATGATGTACCGGACTATCTGATCTTGCCCGTGTTATCCTACTACGATTACCTTTCCTGTTCCTGGAGAGAATGAAAACTGAACTGTAACTGCTCACGAACAAGAACAGATAGTCCGGTACACCATTCCGACTAATAACCAAACACCGCCTCCATCTTATATTCCGTTCCGTACATCCCGGACGGCAGAATATGAGGGAATCGCTCCGGGATTACGGCCTGTACCTGTACATCAAAACCGCAGATGCAATCCATCATCCGGAATTCACCGTCATACCATTCTCGGATATTCGTTTCGATCAGATCCATGCTTCGATAGTTCAATACTTCCTCAGACCTCGTGAGCAAAAGCAGGCGGACATACTCTTCATACCCCGCTCGAAGTCCTGTGTCCGCAGACTCATACTCCTTTGCCCTGCTTTTGATCCCGGAAGGAGTCAGCGTAAAGAGCTCATCAAAGCGGATCAGGCGCTTCCTCCTCTCCGGGAGCACAGGCAGGGATTTCCCGGTAAGCATCACCGCCGTCTCCGTCAGCGCCAGAGCAGCCGCCCACAAAATCAGAAGCATAGTTGTAAACAGGAGCGTCAGCACCGGAATTCCCGTGAATATGGAGGCAGTTTTTGCAAGCGCCGATGCCTCTGTTCGCGCCTGTGAATCCGATGCAAGGTCAACCAGATTGATCAGGGCCCGCAGCAGCACAATTCTTACAATGGTCTGGCTCAGATTCTCCTGATCCTCCTCATTCCCGCACAACAGATATTCCATCTCGTAATCCAGAACCGTCTCCCGTTCCTTTCCCTTCCTTCCGTAGCTTTGAAAATGAGCTCCGGCATACTCCGTGAACAAAAGTCTCTCAACCGCGCTTTGTACCATTCCGTCGATTGGAAAACCAAAGACCGCGTCAAAGGATACCTCTGCCTTCTCATCCGCCGCTGCATCCCCCCAGTCGGACGGCAGACTTCCCCCCGCAAGCCGCTTGTCCGACACCTCAGCGTCCTCCGGCAGCACAACGGATGCGATTCCCGTATGGATCAAATCTTCCCATATCTCAACGGGATCTTCTATCTCTTCCCCCGGACTGTATCCGCTGTAATCAAAGGACGGTCCCTGCCACACCATAAGATCCGCGAGTTCTTTCAGCCGCATCAGATATCCCTCCGCCGCTGTATATCCCGATCGCGCAATCTCCTCCTTTGCTTCCGCCAATAACGGCCTCATTTCTGCCAGAATTCCGCCTCTTCGCGCCAGCTCCCTGCTTCCGCCCTCCAAATCATAACCGCTTCCGCCCTGGCTGCGCAGAAGGTCTGCCTCTTCCCTCAACTGTGCCGCGAACTCCTCTTCCAGCAGCGGTTCCGCAGCCAAGAGCGCCGCCTCAAAGAGATCAAGAACCGCTTCGGCTGCCTGCATCTGAATCTCCATGCGTTCCATCAGATCATTCGTTTCCTCAATCGACAGAAGAACCGAATCCGCCAGCAGCTCAAGCCGGCTGATCGTCTGAATTGCCTCCGACTCCAGCTGCCTCCTCTCATTCCCGGTCTGGCGGATATTCCTCTCAAGCTCCGCGCTCAATTCCTCCCGCTCCTTGATCTGCTCTCCGAGCTGTTCCTGCTCGTCCTTCCCCTGAATTTCTTCCCGTGCCCGCACTCCTTCCGGCACCTCTTCTTCCTGCTCCTGTGCGTCTTCCTGTTCTCTCATCCATGCCTCTATCTCCCGCCGGATCCCTTCGAGCTCACTCTCAAGCGCTTCCTCACGTGCCGCAAGCCTTCCGGCCTTTGCAGCCGCCTGACATGCCCCGTCTATCATCTCATCCGCCCTGATATACTGCCCGCTTACCTCTTCATAGATCTCCGGATGGTTAATCCCAAGATTCTGAGGCGTAACCTCTCCTGTCCAGAAGCGTTTGACAAACACATCCGCCGCACTCACCCTCTCAGGAAAAAAGAGGAACGAGCTTCTCCACTCTACTCCGTCAATCCGTTCCATTAATTCAATCCCCAACATTGCTGCCTCAACATAAGCCTCCTCCGCCTCATTCTTTTTCTCAAGGACTTCAATCGCTGCGGCCGTACTCTCAAGGGTTCCGCTCAGTCCCAGAAGACGCCCGGCCGCATCCGACAGGCTTCGGTACTGCTGGTACGAAAGTGCCTGGACCAGGAAGCGTTCCCCGCCGCCGGACCAGATATCATCCATATCCGTAATCCGAACCGAACCAGGCTCCTGGCCGGACAGGAATCCCTCGCCGGCCCCGGCCGCCCCCGGCAGAAGATTTAACATCATCCATTCCCTGAATTCATCCTCCAGCCTGCTCCGCGTATCCGCTCTGTCCGCTCCCGGAAAGACTCTTGCAAAGATGTGATATTCTTCATACAGCGGCCTGTAATACGCCGCCAGAACGGATTCCCCCGCCAGTGTCAGAATCCGTTCCCCGACATTCTTCGCTCCCGCCGTGAACGCCGCATACAGCGTGGTTCCCGTCAACATCAGAATCATCACGAAGACAAGCGAAAAGAAGGCGGTAATCACTCCGCATCTCTCTTCCTTCATACCCTCTCATTCCAAAATTGTGCCCGTATCGCCCATGATTCTTTCAAATGCATCCGTAACAAGCGCCTCAATCTGTGCCTGAAAGATCACGACCAGTCCTATCAGTACCACCAGAATCAAAATAATTTCCACAACTCCAATCCCCTCTTCATCCATCCAGAACGCTTCCGCCAGATGACGGATCCTTTGTACCATCCGCGCAACCTCCTTCCCTCTGCCGCGTGCCTACATGCTCCAAACCGCCGGAATCATAATCACTGCAATTACGATCACAAGCATACCTATCATGGGGATCAGCAATCGGGTCCCCGCCTTCTCCCCCTCCCTTCTGGCATTCTCCTTCCGCCGGGCAAAGGCCTGGGCCTCTTCCGCCTCCAAAAGCTCAAGCAGGCGTCTTCCCCCTTTTCTTACATTCTGGGCCAGCAGGGTTCCGAAACGGATATAAGAAATCTCTCCAATCCTCTGTCCGAACCGCTCGAATGCCTCCTCCTCCGGAACTCCGATACACAGCTCATTCCACGTCAGCCGCATTTCCTCATAAGCATACCGTCTGCCCCGTCTGTTCCTGCCCTGCTCAAGACTCTCCCTGTATTCCGCGGCAATTCTCCCCCACGCCGTCCGTACCGACATGCCTGCCCCCAGATACAACGATAATTTATTAATCAGATCCGGATAATCCGCGTCCAGCTGGATCGAACGGCGCTTCATATCCTCCGACAGCTTCGCCCGGAATAAGACCGGCATGGCCGCGGCAAGGAGAAGGAATCCGAAGATAACCGGGACTCCTCCCTGCTCCTGCGGCTGCCAGACCACTTCTCTTCCTCCAATCTCATCCGGCAATCTGACCTCCTCCTCATACGGATCCCCCAACGCCTCCTCCTGCAGATATTCCTCCAGCAGCAGCCGGCTCTCCTCGCCCGGATCCGCGGCTTCCGGAAGAATTCTGAGCGGGAAAATCAGTCTTCTCTCACACCCGTCAAACCGGATTACAGCAGTGATCTCCGTAAGAACCCCGTCAGCAGGCAGTCCCCTGTTCCACACGACCCCTCTTTCCGAGAGCAGCGAAGCATCCTCCCGCTCCCACTCAACCGTAATTCCGGTCCCCGGAATCCCATCCGGCAGGTTCAAATCCTCCCGAATCTCGTCGGCGCCGGAATTCGTGCCAAGCCATACACGGGTAATATATTCCTCCGCCATCTTAAACAGCGCTTCCTCTTCCTCACCCGTTGCCTTCCGGTTCGGTACTGCCGCCTGAAATGCGATCGTTTCTCCATCCATCATTCCACTCAGATCCACGATGCTCTCTTCCCCGCCCGGTTCTCCTCTTCCAAGATACCACCCCTCTCCCTCCCGATACACAGGCCCCGGCTCCATCTCTTCTTTTCCCTCTGCGGCAAGCCCTGCAAATACGGTCAGGAGCACACACCCGCCTATCAGCAGATTACCCGCCCTGCACACAAAGTCCGCCGCCGCGTCCTCTCTTCGCTTCCACGGCAAAAGCCTTGTCAGATCCTTTGCGCCGGGAACCCGCCGGATTCTCCTTAGAAGCCCGGTATGCGCAATGGTGTACCGAAGGGCCGAATCCCAGAACCCTGTCCCTTCTGTTCCCTTCTCCCGCTTCCATACCATCCTGCCCCATATTCCATATCCGAACAGCACGATCAGAATCGGCAGATATCGCATCATTCCCGCACCATCCCCTTTCCCGGCATTCCGCCGTTCTCTCATATCTCAATCTCTGTCAGCCTGTCCGCCAGATACGCGAACCCGCAGTACAGAAGCAGGAGAACGCTCATCACTGCAGCTCCGGACACACTATGATAGAGCGGGGACAAAAAGCCGTCCGAAAACACTCTCAGATACAGGATGATACCGCACGGCATTCCCTTCAGTATCATGGTCTCATACAGCCTGCCCTCAAGGAGAATCCGTATCTCCCGCTTCGTCTCTATCTTCTGGCCAATCTTATCGATGCTCCTGCGCAGAACCCGTATCATGTCCCCGCCGTACAGCTTGGCTGCCGCGAACACGGCTGCAAAGCTTACAATATCCTCCACGCCGCTTCTCTCCGCAAGATCCGAAAGCATGTCCTGAACCGTATTCCCGCTTTTCATTCCAAGATGAATGTGCCGGAACTCCCTGACAATCAGGGAATCCTCCGGATACAGCTGCTTCAGATCCGACAGAGCCTCTCCAAAGGCGTTCTCTGCCGAATAACCGGCTGCCAGAGCCGCTGATAACGCCTCCAGACCGTCCCGAAATTCCAGATTCAGCTGCCATCTCTTCTGCCGCGCCATCCGTTCCCCTGCCAGGAGTCCT
>CALWGS010000039.1 GCA_944380155.1 uncultured Lachnospiraceae bacterium | reverse complement strand
TGCACATTGACATAGTTCTCAGCCATGCCTCCCTTAAAGTCGTTCAGCTCTTCTACCATATAGAGGACATCATTTGCCGCCAGATCCTTCTTGGCACAGAGCAGCCCTAAGTCGGAGACATAGATCTTGAATGCGTTAATATCACGGTAATTTTCCAGGGGCTTTCGGATCTGCTCCACCTTATAGACCTGTGACACAGTGCCGGACAGGCAGAGCCATTCAATGGCATTCTCAAATTCGGACGCCCGCCCGCCTTTTTTAATCAGCTTATACTGAAAGCGGGTATTCTTCTTTGAGAGCTGGACCGTAATGTTATCATAGGCGAGTCTGGTTTTCTTGATTTCATTCCCATTGTTGTATTTGCTCATGTCATTGAGGTAGCCTGCAAGGATGGTGTCCTGCGTATGGCGCACAAGGATGTAGTCCTTCGTCTGAGAGAACTGCATGACACACTCCGGCATTCCGCCCACAACGAGATACTGGCGGTACAGGAGCATGGCTGCATCGTGCAGGGCGGAGGGCAGCGGCGTATCTGTCCAGAAGCAGGTTCTAATCTGTTTTGCCAGATCATCCTCGCCAAGAGCCAGCATGAATTCCTCCATATCCATGGGATACAGGGTTTTCATATCAACCTTGCCTACAGGAAATGAGAACTTCGCTCTGCTGACCGCTACTCCGAGCAGGCTGCCAAGAGCTGCGATATGATAGTCCGGAGCCTCCTCGCAAAAATATTTCAGGGAGGTCAGCGCCCGTTCGCACAGCTGGATCTCGTCAAATACAATCAGCGTCTTCTTCTTCACGATCGTCTGTCCCGCGATATGCGACAGAATGGGGACCAGATAATCAGGACTGATATTCTCATCAAAGGTATTGTTCAGCTTCGGGTTCGTCTCAAAATTAAAATACGCGACATTCTCATAGTGATTGCGCCCGAATTCTAAGATAGAATAGGTCTTGCCAACCTGTCTTGCTCCCTGTAATATCAGGGGCTTGCGGTGTCCGCCTTCCTTCCATTCCTTCAAAAAGCTCATAATCTTTCGATACATAGCGATTCTCCTTTCAGGTACAGTGACAGCATAGCAGATATTCGTGTAAATTTCAATGCGTTTTTCTTTATTTTTTACATTAAAATACATGAATATTTTTATAAACAAAACAAAAATCGACAGGAATATTGTTAAGCCGGATCATGAGATTGTAATAGTGGACGTGCCGCGATTCATAGAGTGTATCAGCCGGTCTTGGAAAGGGGGCTGAACATGGCAAATACTGACCAAAACCACACGCTTTGCAGGAGTGTTTTTAAAAGCGGCGAAAGCACGACTTCAAAGGCTCAGTTCACAAAAAAGTGGATTGAGATGATTAATAAAATCGAGAAAAACAAGGCGGTACGACTCACAAAATTACAATAAATATGAAAGCAGCGATTTATTGCCGCTTATCCGAAGAAGATAGAAACAAGCAGTTTGAAACTGACGACAGCAACAGCATTCAGAACCAGAAGGCTATGCTGCTGCAATACGTGATGGAACAGGGGTGGGAGCTTTACAACATTTACAGCGACGACGACTATACCGGCTCTGACAGACGACGGCCGGAATTTAACCGTCTGCTCAAAGACGCACAGCAGCGCAGATTTGATATTATCCTCTGTAAGACACAATCACGGTTTACCCGTGAACTGGAATTAGTAGAAAAGTATATTCACGGTTTATTCCCGATCTGGGGGATTCGTTTTATCAGCATTGTTGACCATGCGGATACCGCGAACAGGGGAAATAAGAAGTCCCGGCAGATTAACGGGCTTGTCAATGAATGGTACTTGGAGGATATGTCTGAAAATATCCGCAGCGTCTTGACGAACAGACGGAAAAACGGGTTTCATATCGGCGCATTTGCTCTTTACGGGTACAAGAAAGACCCCGGCCAGAAAGGACATTTGATCATCGACGAAGAAGCCGCAGCTGTTGTCCGTGAAGTGTTTACCTTATTTTCACAGGGTTACGGAAAAACTGCAATCGCCCGTATGCTCAATGACAGGGGCATACCAAATCCAACCGAATATAAGCGTCTGCACGGCCTGCGTTATCAACAGCCGAAAACGAAAAACAGTACCTTTTGGAAATATTTTGCGATTTCCAATATGCTGACCAATGAAATGTATCTTGGCAATATGGTACAGGGCAAGTATGGAAGCGTTTCTTATAAGACAAAGCAGAATAAGCTCCGTCCAAAAAGTGAGTGGTATATCGTCGAGGGAACACACGAACCGATTATTGACCGGGCATTATGGGATCAGGTGCAGGCGCTAATCGCACAGAAGGCAAAGCCCTTTGATGTAGGTACAATCGGTTTATTCGCAGGAAAAGCCCGCTGCGCAAACTGTGGCTGCACGATGCGTTCCTCGAAATCTGCCCCGCAGCGCGGCGGCAGGCACTATTTAAAATGTTCGAACCGCCATGTGGCAAAGGATGTCTGCATTGGTTCCTTTATCTCGGTTGATAAGCTGGAACGAATGGTGATCGACGAGATGAACAAACTGGCAGCCGAGTATCTTGATCAGGACGAGTTAGAACAGAATATAGAATGCCCCGATAACCTGCAGGAGCAGAAAAAAAGCCTGCTCTCTGATATCGCCGTCTATGAGAAAAAGGCTGCAGAGTTTTCAAAAGGTATCCGGGAGCTTTACATGGATAAGGTTAAGGGCTTCATATCCGAAAGTGATTACGTGGAACTGTCAAAGGACTTTACCACAGAGCGCGACCGACTGGAACGTGTGATTGCTGACGGAGAGAAGCAGTTAGCCGAAATCGAGGAAAAACAGGCGGCTGGCGATCACCGCCGTCAAATGATCGAACAATATTCCAACTTGGAACACCTGAACCGTGAAATCGTGGAAATCCTGATTGACTATATCTCTGTCGGCAGGCGGATTCCGGGAACAAGGGACGTTCCGATTGAAATTCACTGGGCTTTTTAAGCCCATGAACTTTTGAATCAAACGTTGTTCTGATAGGATTGCACCATCTGCCGCCATATCCTCATGCAAATCCGTAATCGGATCTCCCTTCGACTGGAAGACCGTGGCTGTGAACGGGGTGCCTCCCGCCGCCTGCGGCCAGAGTGCCAAGGTATGATCGACGTAATATTTCTCGAAGCCCGATTCCATAATCTGTTCCGGGGTGAGGTTCCTGGTGAGCTGGTGGACGATGGCGCAGATCATTTCCATGTGAGCCAGCTCCTCGGTTCCGATATCCGTCAGCAGCCCTGCTACCTCACGGTACGGCATGGTGTAGCGCTGGGAGAGGTAGCGCTGGGAGGCGGCCAGCTCTCCGTCGGGGCCGCCGAATTGTGAGATAATGACCTGGGCGATTTTCGGATTCGGATTGGTTATCTTGACGGGATACTGAAGTCTCTTTTCATAGCTCCACATATTCAGCACGCTCCTTCCCACGGCCAGGGCCCGCAGACCCACTGCCATTTGTTCGTATCGGTGACATCATAGAACTGGATCGGCCCGTACAGACGGGTGTATTCGTCTACGGCCTCCTTGCGCAGGGCGGCGTGCCGGTTATAATATTCTAATCCTTCCGTACATTCCGGATGCGTATCCAGGAAGAGGCGCATCTCGTCCAGTACGAAGCTGAGCTCACTGATGCGGTGCATCAGATCGGCTTTATGATTTGCTGCTGCCATGATTCCATCTCCTTCCGTGAAATTCAAGATTCAGATCCGAGAACAGGGTTCCGCAGGATAAGGCGGTATGCGCGTCATTGAGGTTCGTAAAGCTCTGGCGGGGCACATAGGCCATGGCCAGGGGAAAGCTCTTCATATCCCCGGCGCAGCCTTCGCATTCGCCGGACATCCCCTGGGAACGCGCGGGACTGCCTGACATGGGGCAGGAGGGAAAGACGCGGCTGCTCTGGCCTGGGCGGGCGCATCCGGTGTCCGTGCCGTTCTCCGGAGCGGCGTATCCGGTGTTCGCATTGTCCTTCCGGGCGGCGCATCCGGTGTCTGTGCGGTTCTCCGGTGTGACACAGCCGTTCTGCATTTCATACCGGTTCATGCGGGGATTATATCTGTGATTTCCTGGTTGTCTGAACTGATTCATTGGGAAACTCCTTTCGCTGTGGATGGTTCCGCAAGGCGCGGGGCCTATAGCGGGGCCTATAGGATATCTTATGAAATTATGCCTGTAATGTGCCGGTTGTCGGGATATTTTCACAATTTATGGAAATGGTTTGACATTCCGGGAGTTATAGGATAGAATTTACATTAGATTTTGCGGAATAATGGGGGATGCTGTCAGATGTATTATTTTATTGTCAACATAAAGTCGAAGACGGGGAAAGCAGGGAGGATCTGGAGGAAGGTTGAGTCGGAGCTGAGGAAGAGGGGAGTTGAGTATCGGGCTTACATGACGGAGTACGCGGGGCATGCCAGTGTTCTGGCCGACCGGATCTGTGAGGAGAACGACGGGCTGAAGAGGATCGTGGTGGTGGGCGGCGACGGGACCGTGAACGAGGTGATTAACGGGATTGCGGATTATAATCAGGTTCTGTTAGGATACATCCCATCCGGCTCAAGCAACGATCTGGCGAAGGGCCTCGGAATTTCGGCGGATCCTCTGACAGCGCTCAGACATATCCTGTTTGCCGGATCCTGCCGTTATATCGATAACGGACAGGTTGACTTTTTTGACGACAACCCGCCCAGAAGGTTTGCGGTCAGCTCGGGGGTCGGATTCGACGCGTCCGTCTGTAAAGAGGCGCTGCATTCCGGCATGAAGGCGGTGCTTAACCGCGCGGGACTCGGGAAGCTGACTTACGCGGGGATCGCTGTGAAGCAGATTCTGTCGAGCTCAAAGCTGGATCTGCAGGTTACTTATAATGACTGTAAGAGAATCCGGTATCGGAACGCGTTCTTCCTGGCGGCGATGAATCAGAGGTATGAGGGAGGAGGCCTTCCGATGGCGCCGGGAGCGGATCCGGCGGATGGGATGCTGACCGTGTGCGTGGTGCATGGACTGCCGAAGTGGAAGATATGTATCCTGTTTCCGTTGATCTTCTTCGGGAAGCATATCCTGGCGGAGGGTGTGGATACCATTCACTGTACATCGGTGGAGGTTCGGTCTTTGAAGCATACGGATGTCCATACGGACGGTGAAGTGGGGATTCCGAGAAATCATATCCGGATATCGCTGTATCCGGATAAGCTGCGTATGATGCTGTGAAATGAGGTGCTGGTGACGTGAGGCGATACAGAAGAAGGGGGTATCATTACGGGAGCCGGAAGCCGGAGATTCTGCTTCCGATCCTGATGGGGGCGGCAGCGGCAGCTGTCTGCTACGGGTTATATTATCGGCTGGGGATTACGGCGGTCTTCCTTGCGGGGTTCGGCGCTGCCCTTCTGATTGGGAGCGCGGTAAGCCTGGCGTGCTCCAGGAATTATGATATGCTGCTGGTATATGCCGCATCCGTTCTGGTATGCGGCGCCGCGGGCTATGCGCTGGTCTTTTTTGTGCTGGCGCGGTGGCTGCCGGCGGATGACTGGCTGTACTGGCTGCCGGTGTTTGTTGTGCTGGTCATTGAGGCCTTCGGGACGCTTGTGATGATGTTCCTTGGGAACCGGCAGATGAGGAACTTTAACCGCTTCTTCCTGATCGGGTGCGTGATACTTGGGACGGTGTATGTTGGAATTCTGGCGTACTGTCTGCTGGCGGCGGATGGCGGTTTGCCGTCAGACGGAACAATGGGGTGGATTCCGTTCGAGACGCTCTCGGGGTATATTGAGGACGCGATCCGGGGAGTGGGAGATGCGGGCCGGATTGCGGAGTACATTGTACCCAGAGTTCTGATTTATATGCCGTTTGGATTCTATATTTCGGTGATTCTGAAGAGAAGTACGATTCTGCTGCGGTTTCCGCTGATTCTTCTGCTTCCGATAGGGATGGAATGGGCGCAGCGGCAGTTCGGACTTGGCAGGGCGGATATTGATGATGTGATCTTCGGGATCATAGGAGGAATCGCGGGCGTACTGCTGTACTGCCTTCTGGATGCGGTGAGCCGTGCGTGCGCGGGCAGGGGTCTCCTGGAGAAGGAACATTCCGGCGTCTCCTTCGGCTGGAGGTAGCAGGGGATGCGGAAGGAGTATCTGTCCCAGAACGTGTATGAAGCACTGCAGGAGAGGCTTGCGTTTCTTTTTGAGGAATTCGACAATATCTTCGTGTCCTTTTGTTCAAGGATGTCTGGAGTGCGTCTCCGATGTATGACTGGAGTTATTCGGATGTCTGGCATGCGAACTCGTTGTTTGGCTACGATTATAACAAGCTGTATGATCTGTATTATATGGCGGGGCTGAGCCCGGATCAGATGCGGGTTGCGTCCCCGTTTAACGATTACGCGAAGGACAGCCTGAATTTGTATCGGGTTCTGGATCCGCAGACCTGGGTGAAGCTGATCGGCCGGGTACAGGGGGCTAATTTCGCCGCGCTCTACGGCAGAACCAAGGCACTCGGCTATCGGAATATCACGCTGCCCGAGGGGCATACCTGGGAGTCCTATACGCGGTTTCTTCTCGCCACGCTGCCGTCGAGACTCAGGCAGAATTATATCAAGAAGTTTCAGACCTCTATTAATTTCTGGCATACGATCGGGGGCGGACTGGAAGAGAGGACGATTCAGGAGCTTTTGGATCACGGATATCATATACGGCGCAACGGGGTGTCAAACTATACGGTAATGAAGAATTCCAGGGTTATTTTCGAAGGTAAGATTCCGGATCATACGGATGATATTAAATCAACGAAGGACATTCCGAGCTGGAAGCGTATGTGCTTCTGTATTCTGAAGAATGATCATATCTGCCGTTTTATGGGATTTAATCTGACCAGGGAGCAGCAGAAAAAGCTGGAGCTTCTGAAGAAAAAATACGGTAAGGTTGGCGATGAAGAATGACATATAAGAGTCCTGTGTATCATGTGATATCCGTTCCGATCGAGAAGATCGAACCGAATTCCTATAATCCTAATTCGGTTGCTCCTCCGGAGATGAAGCTGCTGTATGACAGCATTAAGGAGGACGGGTATACGATGCCGATTGTCTGTTATTATGACAGGGACAGGGACGTCTATATTATTGTGGACGGATTTCACAGGTACCGCGTGATGCTGGATTATCCCGATATCTATGAACGGGAGAGCGGACGGCTGCCGGTGTCGGTGATTGATAAGCCGATAGACTGCAGGATGGCCAGCACCATACGGCATAACCGCGCAAGAGGGGAGCACAATGTTGATTTGATGAGCAATATCGTCAAGGAGCTGCATGAGCTGGGACATTCAGATGCCTGGATCTCGAAGCATCTGGGAATGGATAAGGACGAGATTCTGCGGCTGAAGCAGATTACAGGACTGGCCGCCCTGTTTCGGGAGGTGGATTTCGGGAAGGCATGGAAGGTAGCCGACGGCAAGGCAGCCGACGGCAAGACAGCGGACGGCAGAACAGCCGACAGGAATAAGAAAGAAGTTCGAAAAGAGGAACAGACGGAGTAACTCCGAACGGAATAGTTCCGGACGGAGCCGATCCGCGGTTCCTCTTTTTAGAGTGCGGATTACGGCCGGAAGGGCCGTTGGGGAGGGATGTTACGCTCCGCGGAAGCCCTTGCCGATGATTTCGCTCGTATTGGTGATCAGGATGAATGCGGACGGCTGTGTCTGGCGGATGAAGCGGCGGAGCAGGATGGCCTGATAACGGCTCATGACCGTTAATATAACCTGCTTGTCCTTGTCCGTGAACGCGCCCTTGCCGTCGATGACCGTGGCGCTCCGCTTCAGATCCCTGGTAATGTATTCGCAGATCGGATGCGGATCCTCGCAGATAACGGTAAAATACTTGCAGAGATTCAAGCTTTCAATTACGTTATCTACAACCAGAGACTTCAGTACAAGACCGAGCAGGGAGAGCAGACCGGTTGCCATGTCGAAGACGAAGAACGCGGCGACAGTCAGCAGCAGATCCGAGTACAGCAGGGCCTGTCCGGTATTGGTGTTGGTGAATTTCTTCAGGATCATGGCAATAATATCCGTTCCTCCGGTGGAAGCATCCAGATTGAACAGGATGGCAGAACCCACGGCAGGGAGAGCTACGGCATAGGCAAGCTCCAGAATCGGCTGGCTCGTGAACGGCTGATCCATAGGGTATATTCTTTCAAGAACGGCCAGGGCAGCAGAGAGAAGCAGGCTGCCGTACGCCGTCTTCGCGCCGAAGTCTTTGCCGAGAATCAGAAATCCGATAATCAGCAGGGCGATGTTCAGGATCGTGACAATGGTACTGGAGCTGATGGCTCCTCCCGTAAGACTGGTGAGAAGAACCGCAAGACCAGTCACTCCTCCAATCGAAAAGTTATTGGGGAATTTGAAAAAGTAAGTGCCGAATACAACCAGCAGCACGCCGAGGGTAATAATCAAATATTCTTTAACAATTTTACCCATGATAACATCCTCCTTCTTTATTCGTATATACATTATAACGAATAGATAGAGAAGAAACAATAGATATTTAGTAAAAATGCAGGGTTTTTGTGTCGAATCCCGAGGAAGTTATTGGAAGAAGAGGACGCCGGGATATTTTGGGGTTACAGGATGGGATTGCATTTGCCGGCGAAATCGTATATAATGGAAGCACCGGAAATATGGATGGCATACTATTTTACATCAGGAGGTCGTATATGAGAATCATTGAGGTGAACAGCTACGAGGATCTGAGCAGGAAGGCCGCGGGCATCATTGCCGCGCAGGTCATTGGCAAGCCGGACAGTGTACTGGGTCTGGCGACGGGATCGACGCCGATTGGGACCTATCGGTATCTGAGAGAGTGGTATCAGAAGGGGGATCTGGATTTTGAGAAGGTCCGTTCCGTGAATTTGGACGAGTATGCGGGACTGGACGGGGATAACGATCAGAGCTACCGCTATTTTATGAATCATAATCTGTTCCATCATATTAATATTCCTATGGAGAATACAAATGTCCCGAACGGCAAGGCAGAGGATCTGCAGGCGGAGGGAAGCAGGTATGACGCATTGATTGCGTCTCTGGGCGGAATTGATCTGCAGCTTCTCGGAATCGGACACAACGGACATATCGGATTCAATGAGCCCTGCGATGAGTTCGTAGTGGGGACGCATGTTGTAGATTTGGGAGAATCCACCATTAACGCGAACGCAAGGTTCTTTGCTTCGGCTGAGGATGTTCCGAGGCAGGCGATTACAATGGGAATCGGGGCGATTATGCAGGCGAAGAAGGTTCTGTTAATCGCGAACGGACCGGATAAGAAGGAGATTATAGAGAAGGCGGTATTCGGACCGGTTACTCCAAAGGTTCCGGCATCCGTGCTGAGACTGCATCCGG
>CALWGS010000038.1 GCA_944380155.1 uncultured Lachnospiraceae bacterium | reverse complement strand
ATGCATACCCTCGATATCCTCAGGGCTTGTCTCAAGACGAACCAGGATAACTCTCTCACCCTTCTCATGAGCAGCCTTCGCTTCCTCAGCAGTAAAGTATACCTTACCTGCTGCAGCGCCGGGAGATGCCGGAAGAGCGGAACCGATTACCTTGCCTGCCTTCAGAGCAGCAGCATCGAAGGTCGGATGCAGCAGCTGATCCAGAGACTTCGCCTCGATTCTGGTAATTGCCTCTTCAGGAGTAATCTTGCCCTCGTCAACCAGATCGCATGCAATCTGGATAGCGGCCGGAGCGGTTCTCTTGCCGTTACGGGTCTGTAAGAAGTACAGCTTGCCTTCCTGAATGGTGAACTCCATATCCTGCATGTCACGGTAATGATCCTCGAGCTTGTTCGCGATCTTCATGAATTCCTCGTAGCACTCCGGAAGATCCTCCGCAAGCTTGGTGATCGGCTGGGGAGTACGAACGCCGGCAACAACATCCTCGCCCTGTGCGTTGATTAAGTACTCACCGTAGATACCCTTCGCGCCGGTGGAAGGATTCCTTGTGAACGCAACGCCGGTACCGGATGTATTGCCCATGTTACCGAATACCATCGTCTGAACATTCACTGCGGTACCCCAGTCGCCCGGAATATCATTCATTCTTCTGTAGACGATTGCACGGGGGTTGTCCCAGGAACGGAATACAGCCTTTACAGCCTCCATTAACTGAACCTTCGGATCCTGAGGGAACTCCTCGCCGTTCATGGCATCCTTGTATACCTGCTTGAATCTGACAATCAGCTCCTTCAGATCGTCAGCCGTCAGCTCGGTATCATAGGTAACGCCCTTCGCTTCCTTGACTTCATCGATAATCTTCTCAAAGAAGGACTTCGGAACCTCCATAACAACGTCCGAGAACATCTGGATGAATCTTCTGTAAGAATCGTATGCGAATCTGGGATTGCCGGTCTTCCTTGCAAAACCCTCTACGGATACATCATTCAAACCCAGGTTCAGGATCGTGTCCATCATACCGGGCATGGAAGCTCTCGCACCGGAACGCACGGATACAAGCAACGGATTCTCGGTATCGCCGAACGTTCTCCCGTTCTCCTTCTCAAGCCAGCTCAATGCCTCGAAAATCTGTCCCTGTATCTCGTCCGTAATTACCTTGCCGCTTGCATAATAGTCGGTACACGCCTCTGTTGTAACCGTAAAGCCCTGCGGGATCGGGAGACCTAAGTTGGTCATCTCTGCCAGATTGGCACCCTTTCCTCCAAGGAGGTTTCTCATGTCGGCATTACCTTCTTTGAACAAATATACCCATTTTGTCATTTGGTCATTTTCCTCCTGAAAAGATTTTTATGTCTGACTACCAAATTATAACAGTCTGATAGTCACCGGTTTTTATTATACCACATTGAACCTTTAAAGAAAACCCTTTTTTTTAGAATCTGCCATTTTCCTTCCTGCCGGTACCATTTCCGCATTCATTCGGCATCTCCTGCCGTTCATCTTACGAACCGTGCCCCGGCAGCCGTTTTGTTAATAGCGGAACTTTTCAGCAAAATATTCCTTCAGGGATTCTATCTTCACTCTTTCCTGCTGCATCGAATCGCGCTCTCTGACAGTCACGCAGCCGTCCGTCTCTGACTCGAAATCATAGGTCACACAGTAAGGCGTTCCGATTTCATCCTGCCGTCTGTAGCGCTTGCCGATGTTACCCCTGTCGTCATACTCGCAGTTATACTCCTTCGACAGCTCGAGATAGATCTTCTCCGCGCCCTCGCCAAGCTTCTTCGACAGAGGCAGAACCCCTACCTTAACCGGAGCCAGCGCGGGATGGAAATGCAGTACAGTCCTGACATCCCCGCCTTCAAGCGTCTCCTCATCGTAAGCACTGCACAGGAAGGCAAGCGTCACGCGGTCCGCTCCAAGCGACGGCTCAATCACATAGGGGACATAGCGGATCTTCTTCTCATCATCGTAATAGCTCAGATCCTCCTTCGAAGTCTCCTGATGCCGGGTCAGATCGTAATCGGTCCGATCCGCGATTCCCCACAGCTCGCCCCATCCGAAGGGAAATAAAAACTCCAGATCCGTGGTCGCCTTGCTGTAGAAGCTTAACTCCTCCGGCTCGTGATCCCTTGCGCGAAGCTCGTCATCCTTCATTCCGAGGTCCTTCAGCCAGTTGATGCAGAAGCTCTTCCAGTACGCGAACCAGTCCAGATCCGTATCCGGCTCGCAGAAAAACTCCAGCTCCATCTGCTCGACCTCCCTGGTGCGGAACGTAAAGTTGCCGGGCGTGATCTCATTGCGGAAGGACTTGCCGATCTGACCGATCCCGAACGGAATCTTCTTCCTTGAGGTTCTCTGTACATTCTTGAAATTTACAAAGATTCCCTGTGCCGTCTCAGGTCTTAAATAAACGACGCTTTTTGCATCCTCCGTTACACCCTGAAAGGTCTTGAACATCAGGTTGAACTGGCGGATATCGGTAAAGTTATGCTTTCCGCATGTCGGGCACGGAATCTTATGCTCCTCAATATAATCCGTCATCTCCTCCTGCGACCAGCCGTCCACCGAACGTTCGAACGTAATCCCGTTCTCCTGTGCATAGTCCTCAATCAGCTTATCCGCGCGGAACCTCTCATGACACTCCTTGCAGTCCATCAGCGGATCCGAAAAGCCCCCCAGATGCCCGGATGCAATCCAGGTCTGCGGATTCATCAGAATCGCACAGTCCACGCCGACATTATAGGGATTCTCCTGAATGAACTTCTTCCACCATGCCCTCTTTACATTATTCTTGAGCTCCACGCCCAAATTGCCGTAATCCCATGTGTTCGCAAGTCCGCCGTATATTTCCGAACCTGGATACACAAATCCCCTGGCCTTGGCAAGTGCGACAATCTTCTCCATTGTCTTCTCCATTGCAACCATCCTCACATTCGTTAATTTGCCTGATTTATCGTCTTATTGTACCTTGGAATCTTTCGTTTGTAAAGAGGAACTTCACACTCCTATCCGTCAATCAGCACAAGCATCTCTTCGGACTTCAGCCTCCGATCCAGATGGAGCGCCCTATACTCCCTCGTGATGCGGGTCAGCTCATCCAGAACCTTCTCCGTCACCGTGAACCGGTAGACGCTCTCGATCGGCTCCGAAAGAATTACCTGCAGGGTATAGAGAGTCGAAGCAAGGATGGGAACCCCCGTCCCGGCACACCGGTCGCAGAGCATTCCTCCCTCCCTCGCGCAAAACCGGACCAGCGGCTCCTTCCTGCCGCATTTCACGCAGAAAAAGACCTGCGGCATCAGTCCCTCCAGACCAAGCAGCCGCAGCTCATAGATACATCTCACCAGCTTCCTTCCAATCGCAGGTTTAGAAAGCGCCCGCAGCGACTGGTACAGAAGCTTTAAGACCTGTGTTCCGTCCTCGTTCTCCCGGGTAAAGAAATCGGCAAACTCACAGAAATATAGCCCGTACCAGATTCCCTCCATGCTGCCTCTCAGCTCCCTGAAGTAATTGGTGATCTCGGCAGATACCACTATGACCGAGCTGCGCCCCTCACGAATGGTAAAGCTGCCGAAGGAAAACGGCTCGCTTGCCGCCAAAAGAGAGCTGTTCGGCCTCTTCGCACCTCTTGCGAAGGCGCTGATCCGCCCTCTTTCTCTGGTCAGCAGAACAACCCGCTTATCATACTCTCCCGCCGGGACCGAGGACAGTACCATCCCTGTCACCGTTGGATCCTGTCTGTTCTCTGTCATCATGATTGTTCCCACAGCTCCACTCTTTGCTTTCCTCTTTTGCACAGGCCGTATAATTCAGATAATCCAGAACCCTTCCGGTTCTTTGAAACTGCTCCCAAAAATCCTGTTCCTTCTTCATGCAATCCCCCATTTCCCATTCCCATTCAGAACGTGTCCGCCGGATTCTATCCCGTACACGCGCCTCTTTGATGCTCTAATAGGATATCCCGTCTGTCCGGAATTACTCTCCTACGAATATCCCATAACAATCTGCAGGGCAGGGGCTTGACAATCAGAATTCCTCTTCCCGGTAGCCGAAATTCTTAATCAGGAAATCACTGTCACGCCAATCCTTCTTGACCTTGACCCAAAGCTTTAGGTTCACTTTAAGCCCCAGAAGCGCCTCGATCTCCATACGGGCCTGCGTACCGATCTTCTTGAGCATCGCACCCTGCCTGCCGATGATAATTCCCTTATGGCTGTCCCGCTCACAGATTACCGTGGCATCAATATCCACCATGGAGCCATTCGTTCGTTCCTTCATCCGATCAATGACCACCGCAATGCCGTGCGGAATCTCGTCACTGAGGAGCATAAGTGCCTTCTCCCGGATCAGCTCCGCGGCAATCTGGCGCTCGGGCTGATCGGTCACGGTATCCTCATCGTAATACATGGGACCATAAGGAAGATAGTGGAAAATGATCCGGAGCAGCTCATCCTTATTTTCGCCCGAACGTGCCGACACCGGAACAATTTCCGCGAACTCATGACAGTCCTTATAGCAGGCAATCACGCCCAGCAGATCTTCCTTCTTCACAGTATCGATCTTATTAATGACCAGGACGACCGGGGTAGTAACCCGGCTTAACACCTCGACAATATGACGTTCCCCCGCTCCGATGAACGTTGTCGGCTCCACCAGCCACAGAATCAGATCCACCTCGCTCAAGGTCTTCTCGGCCGTATTCACCATATATTCTCCAAGGCGGTTCTTGGCCTTGTGTATTCCCGGGGTATCTAAAAAGATAATCTGCCCGCGCTCATCCGTATATACTGTCTGAATCCGGCTCCTCGTTGTCTGGGGCTTATCCGAGGTAATTGCGATCTTCTGTCCAATCAGCTGATTCATCAAGGTCGATTTCCCGACATTGGGACGTCCGATTATGGTCACAAAACCGGATCTGAAGCTTTGGTTCTCTTCCATTCTGTCTAACCTTTCTATTTTATCAATGGTTTCACTTCTGTAAACAACGCCCTGTCCCCTTCGATCTTCGCTTCGCTTCCGATCACGCAGAGATGATCCTGCCCAATCACCGCGCGTACCAGGGCAGCCGTCTTCCGGATCTCTTCAACGGATACGGAAAGCACCTCATCCCGCTCCTTCTGAATATCGGCAAAGTCCGTGCCGCTTAAGTATGCATTTAGGGAACGTGCTCCCTTAGCTGAGGGATTCAAAGGGGTATCCATGGAGCTGAACGTACCGATCACCGCCTTGGTCATCTCCCTCTCATCCGCCGTATAGTTCTCAAGATAATCGGCAATGCCTTCATAGACACGGATGGTCTCGGCCAGATTCGGATCGCGGTAGGAGCAGAAATAGCTGTTCCCGTTCCCGGCCGAGAATCCGCACATACAGCCGTATGCCCCGCCCTTGACACGGATATTGTTCCAGAGATAATCATATCCAAGCAGGGTATTCACCACCTTAAGGGCGCCCGTATAGGAGAAGCCCGCCTGCATGAAGTTGCCGCACATGGCCACATACTGAACCTGCCCCGGAGTCTTGAAGCCTTCCCTGCTGCCGGCCGGAACGAAACGAACCGGCGCAAGCCCCCTGTATTCCCCGAAGCACCCATTCAGGAAGGCGGGCGCGGCCTGCACAAAGGCCTGATATCCTTCCTCATCTGCCGTTATGCTGATCAGAAGATTCTTCTTACAGAACAGATATCCGGTCAGATCGGCAAGCTTCTGCCCAATCTCCTGCTTCCTCTCTTCGAAATGCTCCTCCAGATCCTCAAGGAACTGATACTGGGAGATCCCTCCCGTCATATTATCAAAAACATATTTCTCTGAAAAATACGACATCGCGCGTCGGATTGCCGCGGAATGTCCGGCCGAAGTCAACTGCATCTGCATTCTTGACTTCAGCTCCCGAATCAGCTCCAGCAGACGCTTCGCATCCGTAAAGTCCGTCTGTCCCATCATCAGCGCCATCAGCCTCCCGGCAGACTCTAACTGTCCATAGAGGCACTTGGTCTGCAGGGTCACATATCCTTCGTATTCCGACACGCTGCCGAACCGGGCCGCAGAGGTAACTCCCGTGAAGATACCGCCCGTATTCGTATTAACCTCCTCCGAGAATTCCTGATAGCCGTATTCTCCCGTATCCATCATTCCGAGCAGATTGGATAACAGTCCAAGATACGGAACATACTCCTTCGGAATCCTCTTCGCCCCGAACAACAGCTTCACATACGCGATCCCGCTCGTGAATACGTTGTGGAATACGGTCTTCACGCCGTCAATCTCTCTTTCTTCATTGAACAAGGGCTCCGCCTCCCTCTTCAGATCCGCCCTTGAGAGCATCGGTATCGTCTCAAGCTCTTCGGGCAGAGACGGCCTCTCCTGGAACTCCTTCAGGTGCGCGGTCTGAAGAATCAATGCGTCAAGCTCTTCCTGTGACAGCCCCGCCTTATAAACCGCAAGCCTCTCTTTGAGAGCCTCCTCCTTCTTCGTGACCAGTCCTTTCTCGGGAACCAGCACTGTCAATACGGCATTCCCGGAATGGAGGAGATAGCGATCGACCAGTTCCTCGTAATATCCCGTTCCAACCTTCTCTTTCAGCGTGTCGTACACCCTGCTCTGCTCCAGATAGGAGAAGGCTGCCAGATCGTCATACAGCCAGCTGTTAAACATCTCGATTCCAAACAGAAGCCCCTTCGGGAACGGGCCGTAATCCGCCTCCCGATAAGCAAATTCGCGCCGGTTAATCGCCGCTTTCAGAGACTTCTCCCGAATTCCTTCCTTCACCGCCTTAAGCAGCTCTGAGGACACAATCTCATAGAACCGATCCTTATCTGCTTCCGAAGCGTTCTTCGCCGTCACGGACAGAACAGGCTGACGGATCTCGTCACTGTAGCTTGCAAAAATATCCTTGCCGATTCCCGCGTCAATCAACGCCTGCTTCACCGGGGCACCGGGAACATTGAACAGGACGTCGGTCAGCACTGTCATTGCCTTGGAAAGCAGTGTATCCCCGCTCTCTCCAATCGTCATGGAAAGGCTCAGATACGTGTTATTCTCCTCAGATTCATTCTCCCCAATCGAGTAGACCTCCCTGCATTCCGTCAGACCTCCCGACTCCTTCTGAAGCGGAACCTCGGAATCCACGGGGCTTGCCTGATAAGCGGATAAATACTCCCGGTCAAGCCAGGTAAGCTTCTCCTCCATATCCATATCCCCGTACAGATAGATGTAACTGTTGGACGGATGGTAATACCTCCTGTGGAAATCCAGGTAAGCCTCATACGTGAGCTCCGGGATATGATCCGGATCTCCGCCCGACTCCACTCCGTACGGCGAATCCGGGAACAGCGCCCGGTTCGTCACCATATCAAGAACCTGCTCGGGCGAGGAGAAAGCTCCCTTCATCTCACTGTATACAATTCCGTTATATGACAGCTCATCCTCCGGACGTTCTATCTCGTAATGCCAGCCCTCCTGCATGAAGATCTCCTTCTTCTGATAAATATTGGGGTGCAGCACCGCATCCATATAGACATCCATCAGATTTTGAAAATCCTTATCATTGCAGCTTGCCACCGGATACAATGTCTTATCCGGATAGGTCACTGCGTTCAGAAAAGTGTTCAGCGACCCCTTGGCCAGCTCAATAAAGGGATCCTTCACCGGAAATTTTTTCGATCCGCACAGAACCGTATGCTCAATGATATGTGCGACTCCCGTACTGTCAAACGGCGGCGTACGAAAGCCGATGCAAAACACTTTATTATTATCCTCGTTGGAGACCAGCGCAATCCTCGCGCCTGACCTCCTGTGCCGCAGTACCATGCCGGCGCTCTTTGAATCCGCAAGCTCCTGCTCATAGCACATCTCATACCGATCGGACAGCGCTTCGGCCGTTTTCCTGAGCTGATCTGCCCTTTGACGCATCTCGTTCTCCATATTGCATTCCTTTCTTATCAGTCATCCGCGTTCCGCTCACGGTCGGAACTCTTTCTTTATTATATCAATCTCCCGCCCTACCTTGTCAAGCATTTTTTCCTGTTTTAGAAACATACTACGTGAAACATTCTTCGCATGTTTTCACAAAAGAATTGACAATTAGAAGGTTTTATGGTAGATTATGTCTTAGATTACCGAAGGGCAATCTGGCCCGCATCGAACGGGGTGCATTACATTTATTTTATTTTTCAGGGAGGCTATCAATGAAAAAAGGTACAGTGAAGTGGTTCAACGCGAAAAAGGGCTTTGGTTTCATCTCCGATGAATCCGGTACTGACGTATTCGTTCATTTCTCCGCTTTGAAGATGGACGGCTTTAAGGTTCTTGAAGAAGGCGACCAGGTTGAATTCGAAGTGGTGAACGGCGAGAAGGGACCGCAGGCAGCTAATGTTGTCAAGTTATAATTTCCGATCGGAATTATAACCCGAACGAATCGAAGTCTATAAGATATATCTACATATATTTATACACTCGACTGACAAAATCACTGCAAAAAGAGCTGTGTACCATCCGGAGTTCCGGTATGGACGCGGCTCTTTTTCTGATATTGGGTATCGGTCCCATTGTTTTAGATTACAGGAGGCATTTATGAATCAGAGAATTCGAGCATATGGCATTTCGATCGGGGAGGGTACTCCCGGGCCGCTGAATAAGATCACTGATGTTCCCGGTGTCCTCGTCGGACACGAAACCATCGTAAACGAACGAAATTGCACGGGAGTAACCGTTATTGTTCCTTCCCCTCATAACATCTTCCGGGATAAGCTGACTGCAGCTTCCTTTGTTTTAAACGGCTTCGGCAAATCTCAGGGTCTCGTTCAGATTGATGAGCTCGGCACATTAGAAACGCCGATCGCCCTGACGAATACACTGAATGTCGGACTGGTTCATGACGCTCTGGTTGAGTATACCATCCGGCGCTGCGGTCAGACAATTCCCGTCCGCTCGGTCAATCCCGTTGTCTGTGAATGCAACGACGGCGAACTCAACCGGATATGCGAGCGCGCCGTCACAAAAGAGCATGTATTCCGTGCTTTCGAGAATGCCTGCAGAGATTTTGATGAAGGGGATACGGGCGCCGGCAAGGGTATGGTCTGCTACGGCTTCAAAGGCGGAATCGGCTCCGCCTCCAGGCTTCTTACTGTGGACGGAGTCACATATACGATTGGCGTGCTGGTTCTGGCCAATCACGGCTGCACTTCCGATCTTCAAATGAACGGCCGGGCAATCGGGAAGGAGATAGAAGGCATCGAACCATCCGTCACAGACAGCGGTTCGATCATTCAAATTCTCGCGACCGATCTTCCTCTTTCCGATCGCCAGCTTAAGAGAGTTCTCAAACGCCTTGGAGTCGGACTCATCCGTACCGGATCCTTCCTCGGACACGGAAGCGGCGATATCATGGTCGGCTTCTCCACCGCCAATCCGCTCACGCCGCAGGATTCTTCCATCCGAACAATCCGCATCCTGGCAGAGAATGCCATCGACCCCGTGTTCCGCCTGGCCGCAGAATGCGCAGAAGAGGCAATCCTCAACGCGCTTGCCGCAGCCTCCTCCGTGACCGGACCGACCGGACGGAGTGTCCACGCGCTCACTCCCTGGCTGAAGCGCCTGCTTTAATCTCGGATGAGGGAGATTGTGATCCGTCTCCCTCATCCGGGAGCAGAGCCTCCTCCGTATAGTTCATAACACCGTTCCAGAGAAGCCATTCGCTGTATCCGCTGTCATATACGGCGTCAATCTGTTCCCGCACCTCTTCAGCCTCATAGGTCTGATAATACCGCAGCCAGCTGGCCGTGAAGTCCTGAAGCCACGGCCGGACCGTTGCCCTGTGCTCATCCTCCGGAATCTGCGCAATGACCTCCGCGGAATCCTGCATGGCATTCAGCACCAGCTCATAGGGATGAAGATCCGGATGATCCAGATTATAATACCCGTCTCCGTAATGGGAAGGATAAACCATAGGACAGATATAATCGAGATATCTTGACATATCCATATAGCTCTGCCCGACAATCCGCGCATCCACGCTGCTTGTGATAATTGCACCGTAGACATCCGCAGAAATATAGACGCCGCACGGCCTGAGCTGCTCGCAGGCATATTTCACGAACGCCGTAATCGTCTCAATTTTGCTGACCTCCTCCGCTTCCTCTCCGAAATCCACATCCGACATTCCGGAGTCCGTGGAGAAGCGGATATAATCAAAATTAATCTCATTGAACCCGATCCTTGCGGCCTCCTTCGCCACACCGACCAGATAATCCCAGACTTCCGTCTTATAGGGATTCACCCATGCCTGTCCGGAATTATCCCGAAAGATGCTTCCGTCCTGATTCTTTAAGGCCAGCTCCGGCATCGCATCCGCCAGAACCGGATCCTTGAATGCCACAATTCTGGCAATCAGATAGATTCCCTTATCTTTAAGCTTGCTTACCAGTTCCTCAATATCCGAGATATACCGTGTGACGGCGCCGATTTCCTGCGCCAGATCGTAATCCATCTGATATGTGATATAACCGTCATCATCCTTAATATCAATCACCATCGCGTTCAGCTCCGTCCTCTCGACCAGCTCAATCAGGCTGTCAATATCGCTTTGGGCCCGCGAGGCCGTAACATAGATGCCCTTTGCTTCAACCGGAGTTCTTGTATCCACAAAATCCTCCATCCAGATCTCCCGAATCTCCTGCGGTTCAATGGAAGCCCTGGAGACGGCCACCCGCTCCTCCCAGCCGGAGGGAACCAGTCCGCTCCTCATGAACAGAGAGCGGATTCCTTCTATGATCTCATCCTCTTCTGCCGCCACGGAATTCATCAGTTCCTCCCGGATCTCCTCCGGAATCGGTACAAGCCGCCTGCGCTCCGACAAATTGTTCTTTGAGAACAGATAGGCCCCGATCCCAAGCCCTGCCGAGAGCAGAATCACGCTGAGCACGGCCAGGATCCTGCCGCCGCCCCGTTCTCTTCTGACACCGTAGTCCGGGCCATAGCCTCTGCCCCTTCTATGTTGCTTTCTTCTCATGTTACCTTACCTTTCGCTGCCGTATATTCTCTGCATCACACAGATCAAACTGACCTTTTTTCTATCATATTTCAGATAGATTGGTTTGTCAATGCCCGCTGTCATGCATGATTTCTGCCGCAATCTGATCTTAATATACATATATATTTTTTCGTACCAGTTTTTTGTTTCTTCCGTTGACATTCGTATTTGATTTATTATATAATAAATAAGCCGACTGACAGCAACGGATCATCTTACTATGTGGCAGATAATTTTATTACCATAGGAGGAAATTCCATGAATTTTAATGACCGATTAAAGCAGCTGCGCCAAAAGAATAAGCTGACCCAGAGCGAGCTTGCGGAAACGCTGAATCTCAAGCCGACTGCTATCTCAAATTATGAATCCAGACGAAATGAACCATCTTTCGATAAATTAATTGCCCTCGCCAAATATTTCGATGTATCCTGCGACTACCTTCTCGGCGTGACTGATGATTATCTTCCAATCGGCGGTGAAGTATTGGATGGTGAGATGATACGATTTTTCCATATTTATCAGCAGCTGAATGCCGACGCGGCTGCCGAACTGTTCCATTATGCGAATTATCTCCTCTACAGGCAGCAGGAAGAGAAAGGACCCCAGGGTTCATAAAGGGGCGTCCCATATCCGGACACCCCTTTTCTC
>CALWGS010000037.1 GCA_944380155.1 uncultured Lachnospiraceae bacterium | reverse complement strand
GTGTCGTCTATTATGATTGGTATTATTACTTATATCTCCGTTCTGGAACGCACGAAGGAGATTGGTATTCTTAGAGCGATGGGAGCTTCCAAACGCAATATCTCCCAGGTCTTTAACGCCGAGACCTTCATTGTCGGCCTGTGTGCGGGACTCATTGGAGTTGGCATTACACTGCTCCTGCTGATTCCCGGAAATGCAGTCATCCATGCCATTGCGGGAACCACCGACGTAAACGCTGCCCTGCCGTGGACGAGCGCGGTGCTGCTGATTGCATTGAGTGTCGTTCTGACCTTGATTAGTGGCCTGATTCCCTCCAGAAAAGCCGCGGCGAAAGACCCTGTGACTGCTTTGCGTACGGAATGAATGGGGATATCGATACTTGACTTTCTTTTCACTTCATTATACAATAGAAAGAAAGAATGAAAAGAAACGTGAAAAGAAAGAATGGAGAGATGGTATCATTGGTCAGGATTGAGAATCAGAATATTGAGTTTAAGCAGGAGTATGTTTCTGATATTAAGAAAGAGGTCATGGCTTTTGTCAATGCAGAGGGAGGAACTGTGCTAATTGGAGTGAGAAAGGATGGTACGGTGATTGGAGTACCGAATCCGGATGACGTTATGCTTCAAACTGCCAGTTCGTTGAAAGATTCTCTTGCCCCGGATGTCATGCCCTTTGTATCGATTCGAATGATAGAGATAGAAAAAAAGCAAGTAGTTGAAATTGAAGTAACGACAGGGACAAATCGACCGTATTACTTAAAAGAGAAGGGACTGAGGCCGAGCGGCGTATATATCCGTAAAGGAAGTTCTTCCCAGCCGATGACGGATGAAGGAATTCGAGAAATGATCATCAGGAACAGCGGGAGGTCTTATGAAGAGGGACGCAGTATGAATCAAGACCTGACATTTGATACGGCATCTGACGAGATGAGAAGAAGGGGGATCGAATTTGGCTCCTCTCAGATGAGGACATTGAAGATGATTGGGGAGGATGGGTTATATACAAATTTGGCTTATCTTTTGTCGGATCAATGTGAGGTAACGACAAAGGCTGCTCTCTTTCAGGGGACGGATAAGGCGGTTTTTCGAGATCGGAGAGAATTTACCGGTTCGATTTTGAAACAGCTTGAGGATGTGTATCAGTTTATTGATCTGAATAATAAGACGAAAGCATCCTTCATGGGGCTGGATCGTGTGGATACAAGGGATTATCCGGAAGAAGCACTCAGAGAAGCGTTGTTGAACTGCACGGTACATCGGGATTATTCCTTCAGCGGAAGTAATTTGATCAATATCTATGATGACCGGATTGAATTTGTTTCTCTTGGGGGATTGGTTCCGGGGCTGGAATTAAATTCGATCTTCCTGGGCGTTTCACAGTCCAGGAATCCGAATCTAGCAGATGTATTTTATAGAATGAGATTGATTGAAAGCTATGGGACAGGGATTGGCAAGATTCAGCGCGCGTATGCTCAGGCAGGGAAAATGCCTGAATTTGAAACAGCGAAGGGGGTGTTTCGTGTAACGCTGCCGAACCGCAATGAGATTCCTGAACCGCAGAAAGCGTCAAATCGGGGCGGTGTTGATCCGGATGCTTTGGATCTGCGGACACGGCAGACACAGCAAAAAAAGCAGATTGTAGAGTATGTTTCAGAGAACGGCCAGGTGACGAGGAAAGAGACGGAAGGACTGTTGGGAGTGGGGACGACAACGGCATTCCGTCTCTTGAGGGAGCTTTGCGTGGAAGGAAAGCTGAAAGCAGCAGGAGGAGGAAGGAAAACCAGATATGTAAAGGGGGATATCCGGGTTATTTCGGGAAAATAATTGTAATTTGAACCCCCTTTCCCCACTGAGATGCTGCCTCCAGGCGAAGGTTGAGATCATCAGCCATCTTCCTGGTCAGATAAAGTCCCATGCCGGTGGCTTCTTTTCTTCCAGGAGCGGAGCATAGTCTTCCAGTACTTCTTCCAGGCAGTCTTTCAGTTCAATCTCCTCAAACCGGTAATCTTTCGTACTGCTTTTTAATCGCGCATAGTACAGCATCTGTGAAATGTCCTCCTGGAGCTGACTGCGGATGTAATCCAGCCTGGCTTGTACCGGGGCGGATATTTCATCTGCCCGGTTATCCAGAAGCATGGTCAGCAGCGACAGGGGAGTCTTCGCTTTGTGAGCCCATCCTTCGACATATTCTTCATAATCCTGGAGAGCATCTGCCATGCTGCCGGCTGTCAGCTGCTGCTCCCGCAGGACGGATGCCAGAAGCCGGATGGAGTCTCCTTCTTCTGTGCTGACGGCATCTAGAAGCTGCTCTTCATTGCAGGGGCTCGGATCGCTTAGAAAATTCCGGAAAAGCTCCTGACGATGGCGATCTTTCTTACAGAGTACGAATAACACTGTTGCAAACAGAAGGATACTGGCCATAACAATAAGACCGATCAGCGTCTGGAACGCCTGGATGTCGGAGATCCATAGAATGACTGCGCAAAAGCAGTCGATCCCCAGCAGCAACAGCAGCCAGGGGGAGTATCGTTTCATGCTGTGCCAGAGCTGTTTCATGGCGCCTCCTCCGTTTCCAGGCGATAGCCCATTCCGCGGACCGCAACGATTCTCTGCTTCATTCCAAGCCCGGACATCGTCTTCTTCAGCCGGGTCAGGTTCACCTGCAGGGCATTTTCGTCGATATATTCTGTCGTTCCCCACAGCGCCATGCAGAGCTGTTTGGTTGTGATCAGGGTGTTGCCGCCGGATAACAGCGCAATCAGCAGCTTTCCCTGATTTTTGGGAAGCACCACGGAGGTGTTGTGAATATAAAGCGTGTAGGTCTGCTGATCCAACAGAAAGTCCGGTCCTTCCAGGAGGTTTGTCCGGCCTTCATATCGTTTGAGAAGGTTGGATACTCTGGCAAGGAGCCGATCTCTTTTGCACGGCTTTGTTAAATATTCATCGGCGCCAAGCTCAAACGCATGCAGCTCATCCCGTACCTGATCTCTGGAAGTCAGCACCAGGACGGCAATCGGGCTTTTGCGTTTTAATTCCTGACAAATCTGAAAGCCGCTGATCTTTGGCAAGTTCAAATCCAGGATTACCAGGTCAGGGCCAAGGGCTGTCAGCTGCTGGGCGATATCTTCAAATTCGGTGATTTCTTCCACAAGATAGCCATTCTTTTGGAGTATGCTGCACAGTTCTTCCCGCATATAGACGTCATCTTCTACAACCGCAATGGTTTTCACGACACTTCCTCCTTCCCGGTTATTCTTCCCTCTGTGACTGCATCAGTGTCAGCAGATACCTGTCACTGGACCGTTTCACTACTCTCATGTAGATACATTCTACCACGCAAAGCAGCAGAATCATAGTAAAAGATACAAGCAGCATTTCTGCTGCGGTTCCGCGGGTTCTGGATGTGAGAATCCCGGTAAACAATGCCCGGACTCCGAATAGACTGCTGACAGCCGCAACCAATACGGGTAGTCCCATAAACCAGGTGATCTGCGTCCGAGCGGACTGATACAGGGTTTCGTAAGTGGCGCCAAGGCGGATCAGCGTCTGATACCTGCGTCCGGTTTTCTGCTGACTCATCAGAAACTGAACACCCATGATCGTGTTGGCGACCACCATAAACACGATTGCCAGATAAATGGTGATATAACTGGATGCCACCGTGTAGAAAAGCTGGCGTCCCATGTTCTGAAGGTAGCTTTCATACTGGATCCCTGTCTGATCCAGCTTCTCATTTAAATCAAAGTAAACTGTCATAAGGCTGCTTTCTTCTGTCATCTGTTCGCTGAGGATTGCATTGACATAGGTTTCATACCTTCCCTGAGTATAGTAGAAAAACATATCATCCGGCAGGATCAGGGCAAAGGATAATGTAATCGAATGGTCCGCAACAAGGTTCACGGATTGAATCTCTCCGGCCAGGTAAATGGAGTCCCCGGATAATTTGGCTTTGGAATACCCGGCTAACGCATCATTCAGCATGGAAATTTGACTTGCGCGGGTATTGTCGGAATCCATATATACAGCTGCTTCATTTGGTTCCAATGTGAGGATCGGTTCACCGGCCAGCCGAAGCATCGTATTGTAGTCAGAGAGACAAATCAAACGGGGATACGTGTCATACTCCAGATTGTTCAGAAGAATGTCTCGATCCTGTGATGGAGGCAGGTCCTCCAGAGCCCCTGTTACTGC
>CALWGS010000036.1 GCA_944380155.1 uncultured Lachnospiraceae bacterium | reverse complement strand
ACTGCATAGCGATCCAATTCCTCCTTCAAAGCGGCAAGAAGCTCCTCCTCCGGCACCTTGCGGATGATCTCTCCCTTCCGGATTACAATTCCTTCGCCCATTCCGCCGGCAATCCCAAGATCCGCTTCCCTTGCCTCTCCCGGCCCGTTTACGGCACATCCCATGACAGCAACCTTAAGATCCAGATCATAGTGCCTGACCAGCTCCTCCACCTGACCCGCAAGTCCGATCAGATCAATTCTCGTTCTCCCGCAGGTCGGACAGGACACCACCTCGATTCCGCCCCTGCGAAGTCCAAGAGTCTTTAAGATCAGCTTTGCGGAGCGGATTTCCTCTGCCGGATCCCCGGTCAGGGAGACCCGTATGGTATCTCCGATGCCCTGATAGAGAATACACCCAAGCCCCACGGCGGATTTCACATTGCCGGCATATACGGTACCGGCCTCTGTGATCCCGACATGAAGCGGGTATTCGGTCTTCCCCGCAATCAGCTCATGGGCACGGATACACATCAGGACATCCGAAGCCTTGATACTGATGACCAGGTTGTCGTATCCAAGCGCCTCGATCCGCGCTGTCTTGGCAAGCGCGCTCTCTACCAAGCCCTCGGCTGTCACTGCGCCGTACTTGGCAAGGATCTCCTTCTCAAGTGAGCCGCTGTTTACCCCCACCCGGATCGGAATCCCCCTCTCCTTCGCGGCGGCGACTACGGCGCTTAACCGGTCGTCTCCTCCAATATTCCCCGGATTGATGCGAATCTTATCCGCACCGTTATGGATAGCCGCAATCGCAAGCCGGTAGTCAAAATGAATATCCGCGACCAGAGGAATGTGAATCTGCTTCTTAATCTGTGAGAGGGCCTCGGCCGCCTCCATAGAAGGGACCGCACAGCGGATGATCTCACATCCCTCACGCTCAAGCGCCAGGATCTGCTCCACCGTAGCCTTCACATCCTCCGTCTTCGTATTCGTCATGGACTGGATCAGGATCGGACTTCCTCCTCCAATCACCTGATTCCCGATTCTAATCTTCTTCGTATGGTCGCGGTACATCCTCGTTCCTCCTAGAATAGTCTGAATATATCATTGAAAAATACAACTACCATTAATGCCATCAGCGCAATCAGTCCAATCATATGGATGAAGCCTTCCTTCTCCCTGGCAATCGGCTTGCCGCGCAGCGCCTCAAGGAAGAGGAAGACCAGCCTTCCTCCGTCCAGCGCGGGAATCGGCAGAAGATTCACAACGCCTAAGTTCGCAGAGAGCAGAATGGTCAGATATGCCATATTTAACACCACATACAGGGCTCCGTCCGAGCGGCTTGCCTCGTAGGTCGTACCAATCATGTCCACAATGCCGACCGGCCCTGCCATATCATCTAACGATACCCCGCCGGTGAACAGCATTCCAAGGCTCTTAACCGTGTACTCGATCCAATACCCTACCTCAACCGCGCTGTAGCGGATGGTGCCAAGTACATCCGTCCTCTGTCTGGCAAGATTATACGAAAATCCTGCCGAATAATAGCTCTGATAGAACTTCGGCGTGACGCTCACCGTCTCTTCCTCACCGTTCCGTTCATAAGTAATATCAACGGCCTGAGCCGTCAGCGGATTGGCCTGGAAATACTCCGACATCTCGCTTCCGGAGGCAATGGGGGTCCCGTTAATCGCGGTAATCACATCCCCCGTGCGAAGTCCCGCCTGATATAACGGATATTCTGTCTGATCCTCGGCAATCTCAATGACAGCCGGGGTCTGATCCGCCATATAAGAGATTCCCAGCATATACTGCTCCACCACTTCCGGCTGCAGGATAACAGTATACTCCTCTCCATCCCGCTCATACACAATCTCCAATGATGCCGCGCTCATAGGGTGGAACCGGAAATAATCATCCACCTCGCGCCCAACTGCGATGGAGGATCCCCCAATCTCAACGATCCGATCTCCTGCCTGAATGCCTGCCTCGGCAGCCGGCCCGCCCGCCGTCACTCCGGTGACAATGGCCGGATCATATCCTACCACCCCGACAATCAGCAGCGACAGCACGAATGCAAGGATGAAATTAAAAATCGGCCCCGCGGCGATCACGGAGATCCTGGCCCATACCGGCTTGGAATTAAATGCTTTCTCGTCGTCAGAATCCTCATCCTCCCCAAGCATCATGCACGATCCTCCCAAAGGAAGGATCTTCAGGGAATACCGGGTATGGTTCTTCTCAAAGCTTGCGATCCTGGGTCCCATACCGACGGAGAATTCGGTTACGGCAATCCCGTTCCGCTTCGCAAGCAAAAAATGCCCCAGCTCATGAATTACAATGATGAGGCTGAAAATCAGTAACGCAATGATAATTGTCATCGGTTATTCTCGTTCCTTTCTGTAATGACACGTCTTTTCTATGAAATCATATGTGTCCTGCTCAATGTTCAGAATCTCGCGGATATCCGGATTCGTCACCGGCCTGTGCGCACGCATCGCTTCTTCGATCAGCTCCGTAATCGTAAGGAAACCGATCTTTCCCGCGAGGAATAACGCAACGGCACGCTCATTCGCCGCATTATACACAGTCGGCATACTGCCTCCCATCCGGATTGCCTCATAGGCAAGAGTAAGCCCGCGGAAGGTATCCGTATCCGGTTTCTCAAATGTGATGCTTCCAAGAGTCAGAAAGTCAAGGCGCCGTCCCGGCAGATCCCGCCTCTGCGGATAGAACAGGGCATACTGAATCGGGAGCTTCATATCCGGCGTGCCAAGCTGGGCAATTACACTGCCGTCCAGGTATTCCACCATGGAATGCACAATGCTCTGCGGCTGTACCACAACCTGAATCTGTTCGGCCTCCACTCCGAACAGCCAGGTCGCCTCCATGACTTCAAGCCCCTTATTCACCATAGTTGCGGAATCGATCGTGATCTTGCGCCCCATCGCCCAGTTCGGATGCTTTAAGGCATCCTCCACCCTGACATCCACAAGCTCTTCCCGCTTCCTGCCGCGGAACGGACCGCCGGACGCGGTCAGCCAGATTCGGTACAGATCCTGCGCCCTCTCTCCGTTCAACGCCTGAAAAATAGCGGAATGCTCGCTGTCAACCGGCAGCAGTCTCACTCCACATTCTTTCACAAGCGGCATAATGATATGCCCCGCCGTAACCAAGGTCTCCTTATTGGCGAGCGCGATATCCTTCCCCGCCCGGATCGCGGCGATTGTAGGCCGGATCCCAATCATGCCGACCACCGCCGTCACAACAATCTCGGTCTCCTCATAGACGGCGCATTCAATCAATCCGTCCATCCCGCTTACAATCCGGACAGAACAATCCGCCGTCCGCACTCTTAATTCCTTCGCCCTCTCCTCATCGAACACGCAGACCACCTTCGGGTGAAATTCCCTGATCTGCGACTCTAACTGCTTAATATTGCTCCCCGCCGCGAGAGCTGTGATCGTAATATCCAGATTCGTCCTGGCCACCTCAAGGGTCTGCAGCCCAATTGAGCCTGTGGAACCAAGAACCGCCACCTTCTTCACATGAATCCCCTTGCCTTTCTGCCTCGATATGCCCAATCTGCTTCTTAGGCACAGACTTGCCTGCCGGATACAGGCGGCAGCCTTCCATACGGGCTGTCACCTCGTTCCAGATCATGAATAACGGTGCATGGCAGCGTATCCCGCACCTCCATGCACCGCTATTCTATCATATCTTCATCATGACCGCAAGCATATACACGATCGGAGCCGTGACGATCACACTGTCGAACCGATCCAGAATCCCGCCGTGCCCGGGAATCAGCCTTCCGTAATCCTTAATCTCATGATTCCGCTTAATCGCGGACGCCGCCAGATCCCCGATCTGAGAAATCACAGACGCGGCTCCGCACATAATCATACACGCTATCTGCGGATTATGAATGGCATTCATATGCCCCTGAAAAATCGAACCATACAACAATCCAAGCAGCGCCGCTCCCATAACGCCGCCGACACATCCTTCAATCGTCTTCTTCGGACTTAAGCGGGGAGTCGCCTTATGCTTCCCGAACGCCAATCCGGCGCAGTACGCACAGGTGTCCGAGCCCCAGGAGCCGATGAACACCAGCCAGATTAAGAACGCTCCGTCCGCCAGAATCCGGATCCGATACAGGTAGGAAAGCATAATCCCCACATAGAACAATCCGAAGAACACCATTGTAATCTGCTCCGATGTGTATTTGGGGAATCCCACAACATAGACAAGCAGAAGCAGAAGCAGGAAAATAATAATGAGCTCGAACCGAAACTCCTCTTTCTCAAACAGGATCAGGAAATCATAGAGGATCACCGCCGCATAGCCGAGGAAGCCGGGCATACAGGAATGAACCTTCATAATCCGGTACAGCTCCATGGTCCCGATCAGAGAAATGGCAAGAACCACCCCGAACATCACGTTTCCGCCTAACAGAATCGTCGCGATCGTAATGATCATCAGAATCACAGAGCTGCGAAGCCTCACCCAGAACATATCGACACCACCCTTCTATACGCCTCCGAAGCGCCGTTCCCTGCTGTTATAATACTCGACGGCCTTCTGCAGGTCCTCCTTGGTAAAATCCGGCCACAGCACATCCGTGAAATAGAATTCCGTATAAGCACTCTGCCACATCAGGAAATTGGACAGCCGGAACTCTCCGCTTGTCCGGATCAGCAGATCCGGATCCGGAATATCTGCCGTGTCCAGATAAGAGCGAATCGTATTCTCCGTGATCGCATCCGTTTCAAGCTTCCCATCCTTCACATCCCCGGCCAGCCTTCTGACCGCCCTTACGATCTCATCCCGTCCCCCGTAATTAAGCGCCACCTGGAAATTCAGTCCCTGACGATCCTTCGAATCCTCCTCAAGCGCCCGGATGCTCTCCTGGATATCCGCATCCAGCCTTGTCCTGTCGCCAATGATACGCACCCTCATATCATTCTTCCTGCTGGTCTTAATGCAATCCTTCAGATAACTGCGCAGCAGCTTCATCAGGGCATCCACTTCATCTGCCGGTCTGGACCAGTTCTCCGTAGAGAAGGCATACACCGTCAGATATTTAATCCCCATTTTCCATGCGTCCTCGCAGATCCTCTCGACATTCTTACTCCCCTGTGAATGTCCGTAATTACGCGGCATCAGACGCTTCTTCGCCCATCTTCCATTGCCGTCGAGAATAATCGCCACATGGCGCGGGACCTTTTGATTTGCTTCCGCCATATCATCCCTCCGCAAAAGGAACGGACGTATTCCTATCCTGCACAAAATACGTCCGTTCTGCTTACTTAGACTGTAAGAATCTCCTTGGATTTCGCTTCTGTTACCTTATCGATCTCGGCAATATACTTATCCGTCACCTTCTGAAGCTCGTCCTCCAGCTGCTTCTGCTCGTCCTCGGAAATCTCGCTTGACTTGCCCATCTTCTTGAAGGCGTCATTCCCCTCGCGGCGCACATTCCGAACCGCAACCTTGGCAGCCTCAGCCTTCTTTCGGATATCCTTAACGAGATCCTTTCTTCTGTCCTCTGTCAGCTCCGGGAATACCAGGCGGATCAC
>CALWGS010000035.1 GCA_944380155.1 uncultured Lachnospiraceae bacterium | reverse complement strand
GGATCCCGGAGTATGGCCGTTATGACGATTTGCTGGCTCTTATGGGCACTGCCTGTGAAGAGGATGCCGTGCGGCTGATCCGAAACCGCCTGCAGAAGGATATGGATTCGCAGGCTGACATTTCCCTGCTTGCCAAATGGCTTCCCTCCGTGAATGCTTCCAATCAGGACACGGTGCGGACCGCGAAGCGGATTGCCCGAAGTCTTGGCATGAACGACGCGCAGTACCGTAAAGCTCTTTCCGGGCTTCGCAGGAAGCTTCGGCTGCTTGAGAATCATCTGCGGGAGAGAGACTATTCGTTCGATTATGCCAAACAGCCCTCAAGGGCTCTGTTCAAATACCGCCAGGCATTCATAAGAAATGACAGCATTCGCTACGCGAAGTTCCTGGAACAGGTACAAAATGGAAAGGCTTCGATGCATACCGGTACTTTGATGCCGTATGATGTGATTCAGCCGTGTTTTCGGAACCGGTTCGCGAAGTTTGCCATGACCGATTCCGAGCGCAGGGCAATGGATACGGCCTGGAACGCCCTGCAGGACTTCGGTACGGACGAGAATGCTCTGGTTGTCGTTGACGGTTCCGGATCCATGTACGGCTGGGGAAGCCCGATGCCGGCAGCCGTCGCGCTGTCCCTTGGGATTTACTTCGCCGAGAGGAATACGGGCGTATTCCGTAATCATTTCATTACCTTCTCCGAGAGTCCTCAATTGGTCGAGATTCAGGGAAGGGATATCGTTGAGAAGGTCCGGTACTGTGCCCGTTACAATGAGGCCGCGAATACCAATCTTCAGGCTGTATTTGAACTGATCTTAGGAACAGCAGTGAAGCATTCTGTTCCCCAGGAAGAGATGCCGGAGAAGATCTATATCATTTCGGATATGGAATTCGACTCATGCGCGGGGGATGCGCAGCTTACGAACTTTGAACGTGCCAGGAAGCGCTTCCGGGAGCATGGCTACCGGCTGCCGGATGTTGTATTCTGGAATGTCGCTGCCAGGAACAGCCAGCACCCCGTTACCAAAAATGAGGCGGGTGTGTCGCTGGTCTCCGGATGCACGCCCAGACTCTTCTCCATGGTGACGGGAGGGATCGATTCTCCTTATGATGTTATGATGGAGATTTTGGGGGCGGAGCGGTATGCGGGGATTCGGGCTTGAAGAAAATGGAGAACTCAGGAAAATCATTGAAAGAGAGAAGAAACTATACTATAATAGAAATAAATTTCCCGCCGGATGTGGAGGAACCGGACATGATACACGGTATCCATGCGGTTCCTCATTCGAGGGGAAATGAGAAAATGAGAATAAGAATCCGAGACGGCTCTGCCATGATCGGGAAATCGCAGGTAACAAATCGCATAAGGAGGACAAGACCATGAGAAAGAATTTTGGAGCGAAGCCGTGGACATATCCGCAGCCGGTCTTTATTATCGGCAGCTATGATGAAGAAGGGAATGCCAACGCGATGAATGCGGCCTGGAGCGGTATCAGCTGTGATACGGAGCTGTGTCTGTGCATCAGCGCCGGTCATAAGACGACGAAGAATATCCTGGCAAGGAAGGCATTTACAGTGAGTATGGCAACGGCGGAGCAGATGACTGCCTGTGATTACGTCGGCATTGCCTCCGGCAATCAGACGACGAACAAGATGGAGAAGGCAGGCTTCCACACCACAAAGGCTGAATTCGTGGACGCGCCGGTGATTGAGGAGCTGCCGATGACGCTGGAGTGCAGGTTGATCAGCTATGATCCGGAAAGCTGCCATCTCTTTGGAGAGATTGTCAACGTAAGTGCCGACGAGCGCATTCTTACGGATGGAGCGATTGACGTGCAGAAGCTTGCCCCGATTACCTTTGATCCGATTGGAAATGCCTATCATGTGATTGGCGAAAAGGTCGGGGACGCTTTTCGTGAAGGAGCGAAGCTGAAATAAGTATCCGGCGGCATTGCCTCCGGCAGGGAAAGTAATATGAAGGAAACCGGGATGAACGAATCCTGTATGGTGTGAGGAGAAATCTGTATGATCTGAGGAGAAATGTGATGAAGCTGAAAAACATACTGATTGTTGTGAAAGATGTGGAGCGATCCAGGCGGTTCTATCACGATGTATTCGGATTGGAAACGGCGCGCGATTACGACGGAAATGTCATTTTAACAGAAGGCCTTGTGCTTCAGGATGAAACGATCTGGAAGGAGACTCTTAAGAGGGATGTGATTCCGGAGAGTAATTCCTGCGAGCTGTATTTTGAAGAACCCGACATGGAGGCGTTTGTCCAAAAGCTGGAGACGCTGTATCCCTCCGTCAGGTATGTCAGCAGACTCACGACCCACAGCTGGGGACAGAAGGTGATTCGTTTTTATGATCCGGATGGCAACCTGATTGAAGTAGGAACTCCATAAAAGAAAGCGGCAGCTGTCCGGCAGAACCGGTCGGAGAGCTGCCGCGAAGGAAGAAAGGACGATCTGCATGAAGACACTCTATCTGTCTGACCTGGACGGGACCCTGCTTCGAAGCGACGAAACCATATCCGATTACACAAACGAAGTGATTCGTCATCTGACGGAGCGCGGAATGCTGTTCTCCTACGCCACGGCCCGCTCTCTGATCACCGCCAGGAAGGTAACCGGGAACCTGACTGCCCGGATCCCCCTGATTGTATATAACGGGGCATTTGTCGTTGATAACACGACGGGGAAGATTCTGTCTGGAACTTATTTTGACGATTCGATACACGGAGTCTTTCGTGAGCTGTTTCATCATCATATCTATCCAATTGTCTATTCTTATTCTGAGCA